>NZ_JBDGJK010000008.1:0-272847 GCF_057656935.1 Variovorax sp. Soil_C_33 | reverse complement strand
ACCTGCAGCTGGCCGGGGCCGAGTTCGGGGGTCGCGACTTCTTCGACGCGCAGATCGCCGGGGGCGTGGATGACGAGGGCTTCCATGGCTGGTTCCTTGTCTAGAGCGTGGCCGTCACGCCGCCGTCGACGTAAAGGACGTGGCCGTTGACGAAGTTGGAAGCGTCGCTCGCGAGGAACACCGCCGCGCCGACCAGGTCTTCCACGTCGCCCCAGCGGCGCGACGGCGTGCGGTTCACCAGCCAGGCGGTGAACTCCTCGTTCTTGACCAGCGCATCGGTCAGCTCGGTCTTGAAGTAGCCCGGCCCCAGGCCGTTGACCTGGATGCCGTGCTGGCCCCAGTCGATCGCCATGCCCTTGGTCAGCATCTTCACCGCGCCCTTGCTCGCGGTGTAGGGCGCGATGCCGGGGCGGCCGAGCTCGCTTTGCACCGAGCAGATGTTGATGATCTTGCCGCGCCGGCGCGGGATCATCCGGCGCGCCACCGCCTGGCCGACCAGGAACACGCTGTCGACGTTGGTCTTCATCAGCTCGTGCCAGTGCGCTTCCTCGAACTGGTCGAGCGGGCCGCGGCGCTGCATGCCGGCATTGTTGACGAGGATGTCGATGGCGCCGATGTCGGCCTCGATGCGCTCGATGGCCGCGCCCACCGCCTCGCCCGAGGTCACGTCGAAGGCGGCGGTGAACACGGTGGCGCCTTCCTCGCGCAGCCGTGCCGCGGCCTGTTCGAGCTTGTCGGCGCTGCGCGCGTTGAGGATCACGCGCGCGCCGGCGCCCGCCAGTCCGCGCGCCAGGGCGTAGCCGATGCCGGCGCTGGAGCCGGTGATGAGGGCGGTGCGCCCGCTGAGGTCGAAACTTTTGAGAACGGGATTCAAGGCGGTGTCTCCATCAAGGTGCGTGTGTCGCGTGTCCGAGTAGCGGAGTATCGCCTCGCGCGCGCTGCCGATGCGCTCAGTTGGCGCAGCGGGCCTCGAGCGCGTCGATGAAGGAGCGGTCCCATCGACCTTCCTTCATGGCCCGTATCGTCTCGGCTTCGGTCTCCAGGTGCGCGCGTGCCTTCTCGATCAGCAGCTCGGCCTCGTCCGGCGCGAACGCCATCAGGCCATCCTGGTCGCCGACCACGATGTCGCCGGGATTGACTACCATGCCGCCGACGGACACCGGCACGTTGATCTCGCCCGGGCCGTCCTTGTACGGGCCGCGGTGGGTGACGCCGCGTGCGTAGACCGGGAACTCGCGCGCCCGGATTTCGGCCACGTCGCGGATCGCTCCGTCGACCACCACGCCCACGACGCCGATATGGGCGGCGTAGAAGGACAGGATGCCGCCGACCACCGCGTTGTTGAGGATGCCCCCGGCATCGATCACCAGCACGTCGCCGGGACGGCAGAACTCGAGCGCGCGCAAATACGTCAGGTTGTCGCCGCCGCGCGAGCGCGCCGTGACGGCCGTGCCCGCCATGGTCCGGGCGACGGGACGGTGATAGGGGTTCAGGCCCGTGGTGCCGATGTTGCGGTGCATGTTGTCGCTCAGCGCCGCGACGGGCATCTCGCGCAGCGCGGCCAGGATTTTCGGATCGACCTGCATGGCCGAGGGGTTCTTGCGGATGGCTTTGTAGGGCATGGTGTGTCCTTGGAATGGTTTGCGCGTTCAGCGCAGCTCGGCCACCGCGCGGGCGATCCGCACACAGCCTTCTTCCAGCGTGTCGATCGCGGTGGCGATGGACAGGCGGAAGTAGGGCGAGAGCCCGTAGGCGGTGCCGGCGACCGTGGCCACGCCAGCGCTTTCCAGCAGGTACATCACCACGTCGCCGTCTTCGTTGAGCGGCTTGCCCGCGGGCGTGCTCTTGCCGATCAGTCCGGCGCAGTCGATGTAGAGGTAGAAGGCGCCGGGCGGCGCGGCGCAGCAGAGGCCGGGGATCGCATTGACGAGCGCGAGCGTGCGGTCGCGCCGCTCCTTGTAGACCGCCACGCTCTCGGCCACGAAGCGCTGGTCGCCGTTGAGCGCCGCCGCGGCGGCTGCCTGGCTGATCGAGCAGCAGTTGCCGGCGGACTGCGAGAGCAGGGTGTCCATTGCCGTGACCAGGTCCGCCGGACCGGCGGCCCAGCCGATGCGCCAGCCGGTCATCGCATAAGTCTTGGAGACGCCGTTCACGGCCAGCGTGCGCTCGCGCAAGGCCGGCTCGACCGCCAGGAGGTGCGGCGTCGATCGGCCGTCGAAGCGGATGTGCTCGTAGATGTCGTCGGTCATCACCATCACGTGCGGATGGCGTGCAAGGACATCCGCCAGCGCGCGGTATTCATCGGCCGTGTAGCTCGCACCGGTGGGGTTGCTCGGCGAGTTGATCAGCAGCCAGCGCGTGCGTGGCGTGATGGCGGCCTCCAGCTGGGCCGGCGTGAGCTTGAAGCCGTGCGCTTCCGGGCAGGCGACGACGACGGGCTTGCCTTCGCAGGCCAGAACCATGTCGGGGTAGGACACCCAGTAGGGCGCGGGGATGATGACCTCGTCGCCCGGCTCCAGCGTGATGGCGAAGGCGTTGTAGATCGCGCTCTTGGCGCCGCTGGTGACGATGATCTCGTTCATGGCGTACGCGAGGCCGTTCTCGCGCTGCAGCTTGGCGACGATGGCCTGGCGCAGCTCGACCGTGCCGGCCATCAGCGTGTAGCGCGTCGCGCCCTTGTCCATGGCCTCGGCGGCGGCGCGCCGGATGTGCGCAGGCGTGTCGAAGTCGGGTTCGCCCACCACCAGGTTGACGATCGATTTGCCCTGGCGGCGCAGCTCGTTGGCGCGGTCGGCGGCGGAAGTGCTGGGCGAAGGCTTGATGCGCCGTACGCGGGCGGCGATGCGGGAGGTGGTCACGGAGCTTCCTTGGTCTGCGGAATGCCCAAAGGTACGCATATCGCCCCGCCGCGGCCAAGACAAGATCGCTCTGGTTGTATAGGCAGAGCTTATGGTGACCCCGGGTACGCGCCCCCGCACCCCGGTGCTAGGCTCAGCTTTTGCTTGGAGACAAGGCGTGAACCTCCGGCGCCTCAAATACTTCGTGAAGATCGTGGACATCGGCAGCCTGACGCAGGCCGCCGAGGTGCTCTTCATCGCGCAACCGGCGCTCAGCCAGCAGCTCGCGACGCTCGAAGGCGAGGTGCGGCAGCAATTGCTGGTGCGCACCAAGCGCGGCGTGACGCCCACCGAGGCCGGCAAGGTGCTGTACCGCCACGCCCAGATCATCCTGCGCCAGTGCGAGCAGGCCCGCGTCGACATGGAGGCCGCGGGCGAGGGCCTGTCGGGCCAGGTGTCGGTGGGGCTCGCGCCCGGCACCGCGGCCTCCGCGCTGTCGTTGCCGCTCTTGCGCACCGTGCGCGCGCGACACCCCGGCATCCTGCTCTACCTGAACGAGAACTACGGCACCACGCTGAGCGAGCTCATCATGAACGGCCGCATGGACTTGGCCGTGCTCTATGGCGACAAGGCCATCCACGGGCTCAGCTTCCTGCCGCTGCTCAAGGAACCCCTGTTCCTGGTGGGGCCGGCCTCGATGCCGGCGCCGGCCGAGCCGGTGCGGCTGGCCGACCTGCGCGAGATCGAGCTGTTCCTGCCGCGTCCCTACAACGTGGTGCGCAAGCTGGTCGACGCGGCCTTCGTGCGCGCCGGCATGGTGCCGCGCGTGGTGGCCGAGATCGAGTCGGCCTTCACACTGACCGCGGCCATCGCCGACGGACTGGGCGCTACCATCCTGCCGGCTTCGATGGCGCGCGAGGTCGTGGCGGCCTGCGGCGCCTGGCAGTTCCGCATCGTCGATCCGGTGATCGAGGCGCCGCTCGCGCTGTGCCAGTCGGACCACCTGCCGCTGTCCGAACCGGCGCAAGCGGTGAAGGACATCCTGCTCGAGCTCGTCGTCGACCTCGCCGGCACCGTCGCCTCGACGCCCGAGCCCGAGCTGAGCGCCTTGTCATAAGCCGCCCTTATCGCGGCACAGCCAATCCGTCTTGGGCTTTGCGCCCGCGGCCCGCTACTGTTCCCTGGCATGAACCAGGAACAGATCAAGACGCTCATCGACGCGCTGGCCGCATCGGACCTGTGCGAGCTGGAGTACAGCGAGAACGGCAGCACGCTACGGCTTTCGAAGCAGTCGGCGCTGGCGGCGGCGGTGCCGCGTGCGCGAGCGGCGATCGCGGCACACGATGCGCCTGTTGCGGCGGCCGCTTCGGCCGAATGCCTCGCGCCGCTGTACGGCGTGGTGAATCTGCAGCCCACGCCCGGCGAGCCGCCCTTCGTGCAGGCCGGCCAAGCAATCAAGGCAGGCCAGACCCTGTGCGTGATCGAGGCGATGAAGGTGTTCAACGAGGTGCGCGCCGAGCGCGACGCCACGTTGCAGGAAGTGCTGGTCCGCTCGGGCCAGGAAGTCGAAGCCGGCCAGCCGCTGTTCCGCTTCGAGTGAGGACGAGTACATGTTCGACACCGTCCTGATCGCCAACCGCGGAGAAATCGCATTGCGCATCCAGCGCGCCTGCCGCGGCCTCGGCCTCAAGACCGTGGCGGTGCACTCCGAGGCCGACCGCGACGCGAGCTACGTGGCGCAGGCCGACCAGGCGCTGTGCATCGGCCCTGCC
Organism: Variovorax sp. Soil_C_33; assembly: GCF_057656935.1. Lineage (NCBI taxonomy): Bacteria > Pseudomonadati > Pseudomonadota > Betaproteobacteria > Burkholderiales > Comamonadaceae > Variovorax > Variovorax sp. Soil_C_33. Next base: position 268,238 of record NZ_JBDGJK010000008.1, on the reverse strand, counting down.
GCGCCCGGGCAGAGCTACCTGAACCAGTCCGCGATCCTGTTCGCCGCCGAGGTGAGCGGCGCGCAGGCCATCCACCCGGGCTACGGTTTCCTGTCGGAGAACGCGGGCTTTGCCGAACGCGTCGAGCAGGCCGGCCTCGCTTTCATCGGCCCCAACGCCGCCTGCATCCGCACCATGGGCGACAAGGTCGCGGCCAAGCGCGCGATGCGGCGCGCCGGCGTACCCTGCGTGCCCGGGCCGGACGAGGGGCTGCCCGAGGATCCGCTGGCGATCCAGGCCCTGGCGCGCGAAGTCGGCTATCCGGTGATCGTCAAGGCCGCCGGCGGCGGCGGCGGCCGCGGCATGCGCGTGGTGCACGACGAGGCTGCGCTGCCGGACGCGATGGCCCTGACGCGCGAGGAGGCGCGCCGCGCCTTCGGCAACCCCGAGGTCTACATCGAGAAGTTCCTGCTGCACCCGCGCCACGTCGAGATCCAGGTGCTGGCCGATAGCCACGGCCAGGCGCTATGGCTCGGCAGCCGCGACTGCTCGCTGCAGCGCCGCCACCAGAAGGTGATCGAGGAAGCGCCGGCGCCGGGCATCGACGAGGCGCTGATCGCCGAGGTCGGCGAGCGCTGCGCCGCCGCCTGCCGGCAGATCGGCTACTGCGGCGTCGGCACCTTCGAGTTCCTCTACGAGCGCGGTGCGTTCTACTTCATCGAGATGAACACCCGCCTGCAGGTGGAGCATCCGGTGACCGAGATGACCACCGGCATCGACATCGTGCAGCAGCAGCTGCGCGTGGCGCGCGGCGAACGCCTGGCGCTGGCGCAGGCCGATGTGCGTTGCCAGGGCCATGCCATCGAGTGCCGTATCAACGCCGAGAACCCGGACACCTTCGCGCCATCGCCCGGCCGGATCACCGGCTGGCAGCTGCCCGGCGGCTTCGGCGTGCGCGTGGACTCGCATGCCAACGCCGGCTACCGCGTGCCGCCGTACTACGACTCGATGATTGCCAAGCTCATTGCGCATGGCAGCACGCGCGCCGATGCGCTCGAGCGCATGCGCCTGGCGCTGGCCGAGATGCATGTCGAGGGCATCTCGACCAATGTACCGCTGCATCGCGAGATCCTACGAGACGACGGCTTCGCCGCCGGCGGCGTGGACATCCACCATCTCGAGCGCTGGCTTCATCAAAGGAGCGCCGCATGATCACGGAGCGCGCATCCGTCAGCCTGCTGGGCACCACGGCGCTGCTGTTCGAGGCGCCTGGCGAGCTGAACCTCGGGTCGCAGCAGCGCATCTGGACGCTGGCGCGCGAGACCCAGGAATGGCCCGAAGTGCGCGAAGCGGTGCCGGGCATGAACAACCTCATGCTGACCTTCATGCGGCCCCCGCGCAGCGCCGCTGCACTGGAAGCGCTGGAGGCCCGCCTGCACGCGGCTTGGGACGCGGCGGAGGCGCTGCCGCTCGAAGGGCGCGTGGTCGAACTCCCCGTGGTCTACGGCGGCGAGGCCGGTCCCCACATGGCCGACGTGGTGGCGCACACCGGGCTCAGCGTGGAGGAGATCGTCGACCTGCACAGCACGCCGGTCTACCCGGTCTATGCGCTCGGCAGCCATCCCGGCTACTGCTACCTGGGCGGCATGGACCCGCGCATCGCGACGCCGCGGCGCCAGGTGCCGGTGCTGAGCATTCCGGGCGGCGCGGTGTCGATCGGCGGCGCGCAGACCGGCGTCTCGGCCTCGGCCGGCCCGAGCGGCTGGAACACCATCGGCAGCACCTCGATGTGCTTTTTCGATCCGGCGCAGGACCCGCCCGCGATGCTGCAGCCGGGCGACATGATCCGCTTCCGGGTCCAGAGGATCGTCAAATGATCGAGATCCTTTCCTCCGCCGCGCTCGCCACCGTGCAGGACCTGGGCCGCACCGGCAGCCTGCGCTGGGGCGTCGGCACCTCCGGCGCAATGGACGACCTGGCGCTGGCGGCCGGCAACCTGATGCTGGGCAACGAGATCGACGCCGCCGCCATCGAGGTGCCGGTGTTCCCGTTCAAGCTGCGCTTCGACGCGGACTGCGCCTTCGCGCTGACCGGCGCCGATTGCGCGGCACGGCTGGACGATCAACCCCTGATGCCCTGGTGGGTGTGCCAGGCGCGTGCCGGCCAGGTGCTGACGCTGGGCCTGCCGCAGGGCGGCGCGCAGCGCGGCAGCCGCGCCGTGCTGTGCCTGGCCGGCGGCGTGGATGTGCCCGAGGTCCTGGGCTCGCGCAGCACCCAGCTGCGCGGCGCCTTCGGCGGCCACGAAGGACGCGCGCTGCGCCGGGGCGACGTGCTGCGCGCGGCAGGGGCAGGGCGCATATGCCGGACAGGCTTCGGCCTCGTGCCGCCCGCGCTGGCCTTGCCGCTGCAGGCGGACGGCGTGCCTGCCGTGCGGGTGCTGCCTGCCGCCGAATACCTGGGCTTCGAGGAGGCCTCGCGCGCGGCCTTCTGGGCCGGCGAATGGAAGATCACCGCGCAGAGCGATCGCTACGGCTACCGGCTGGCAGGCGAGGCGCTGCGGCCCGTCGCGCCGATGGAAATGCGCTCGCACGGCATCGTGCCGGGCGTGATCCAGGTGCCGCACAGCGGCCAGCCCATCATCCAGATGCGCGACGCCCAGCCCTCGGGCGGTTACCCGAAATTCGGCACGGTGATCGAGGCCGACCTGTGGCGGCTCGGCCAAGCGCCGATTGGCAGCCGCATCCGCTTCGTCGAAGCCAGCTGGGACCAGGCCATCGCCGCGCTGGACGAGGTCCAGGCCTGGTTGGCCAAGGTGCGGCGCATCGTCGATCTGCACCGCAGTTCGCCCGCCATGAGCTGACATGCGAACACCTGAGCAACTGCAGCAACTGGCCACATGGCTGGCAGCCACCGACATCGGCCTGCTGGAACTGCGCACGCCCGAAGGGACGTTGCGGCTGGGCCGCAACGGCGCGTCGGTGGGCGAGATCGTGCAACTCGATGCGGGCGACGACGGCACCGCGGCGGCGCCGGCCGTCGCCGCAGCCTCGAGCGTGGGCCTGTTCCTGCACAGCCATCCGCTGCATGCCGCCCCCCTGGTGCGCATCGGCGAGCGCGTGCCGGCGGGGCAGCTCCTGGGGCTGCTGCAGATCGGCCCGCTGCTGCTGCCGGTGCACGCGCCGCTGGCCGGCGTCGTGGCGGCCATGCGCGTCGTCGCCGGCCAAGCCGTGGGCTACGGCACGGCGCTGGTCGAGTTGCAAGGCCTCGAATGAAAGGAACAGCACGATGGACATCGACCTGAACGCCGACCTGGGCGAGGGCTTCGGCCCCTGGCGCATGGGCGAGGACGAGGCGCTGCTGGAGATCGTCTCCTCCGCCAACGTGGCCTGCGGCTTCCACGCCGGCGACCCGGTCATCATGGACCGCACGGTGCGCATGGCCCACGCGCGGGGCGTCGACGTCGGCGCCCATGTGGGATTCCCCGACCTGCTCGGCTTCGGGCGCCGCCCGATGCAGATCGACACCGCGGAGCTCGCCAGCTACGTCGTCTACCAGCTCGGCGCGCTGGCGGGCATGGCGCGCGCCGCCGGCCATCGCATGACGCACATGAGCTTCCACGGGGCACTCGGCAACATGGCCGCCGCCGATGCGGCGCTGGCGGGGCCGCTGGTGCGCGCGGTGGCCGACTTCGACCCCGGGCTCATCATCAGTTCTTCCGCCAGCAGAGCCATCGAGGACGCGGCCGAGCGCTGCGGCCTGCGCGTCGCCACCACCTTCCTGGCCGACCGCGCCTGCGACGACGCCGGCCTGCTGGTGCCGCGAAAGCTGCCGGATGCGGTCATCCACGACACCGACGCCGTGCTGGCGCGCGTTCGCCAGCTCCTCGACGAGGGCACGGTCACCAGCTACGCCGGCAAGAAGATCCCGATGCAGGTGCGCTCGATCCTGCTGCACGGCGACACGCCCGGCGCGGTGGCGCTGGCGCGTGCCGTGCGCGGCGTGGTCGAGGCGGCAGGGCGCGTGGTGCCGATCTCCCGGCAGCTGGCGACATAAGGACGGCTTATCTCTACACAGCCATTCCGTCTTGGCGCTGCAGCCGGGTGCTCGATACAGTGAATTTCTCCTAACGAAGGACGCAAAGATGCCGTTTTCCGACTACAAGACCGCGCTGGTGACGGGAGCCTCCTCGGGCATCGGCGCCGCGGTCGTCGAGCGCCTCTGCAAGGAGGGCCTCCAGGTCCACGCGCTCGCGCGCAGCGCCGGCAAGCTGGCCGAACTGGCCGCGCGCACGGGCTGCATCCCGCACGCCATCGACGTGAGCGACCTCGAAGGCATCACCCGCCTGACGCAGGAGGTCCCGTTCGACGTGCTGGTCAACAACGCCGGCGTCGACCGGCCGGGCTCGATCCTCAAGGCGGATGCCGAAGGCATCGACCTGCTGGTCGACGTGAACCTGCGCGCCGTGCTGCACCTGTGCCGGCTGGTGGTGCCCGGCATGGCGGCACGCGACCGCGGCCACGTGGTCAACATCAGCTCGATCGCCGCCGCCTACAACTTCGGCGGCAACAGCACCTACCACGCGACCAAGGCGGCGGTGAGCATGCTGTCGCGCCAGTTGCGCATCGACGTCTTCGGCAAGCGCGTGCGGGTCACCGAGATCTGCCCGGGGCGGGTGGCCACCGACATCTTCGCGCACGTGCACGGCGACTCGGAAGAAACGCGCAAGCGCTTCGTCGAAGGCTTCGAGCTGCCGCAGGCCGAGGACATCGCGAACGCCATCGCCTTCGCGATCGCGGCGCCGATCGCGGTGAACGTGGGCCACATGGAAATCACGCCGACGCTGCAGGTGCCCGGCGGCCTCTCCACCACGCGCCCGGAAGCGCCGCAGGCCTGAGCGGCGCTGCAAACAAGGAACGGCAATGAAGGACTTCGACCTGCTGGCCGTCCTGCTGAAGCCGGAGTTCGGCGCGATGCTGCTGCACGGCGTCGAGATGACGCTGAAGATCGCGGCCGGCTCCTGGCTGCTGGCCATGGCGATGGCCATCGTGCTGCTGGTCGTGCGGCTCACGCCGAGCCGCATCGCCGAGCGCGTGGTCGCGGCCTACGTCTCCTATCACCGCAACGTCCCGACGCTGGTGCAGCTGATGTTCTGGTACTTCGGCATCTTCAGCCTCTTGCCCGATGTATTGCAGGGCTGGCTGTCCGCGCACAACGCGGAGATGATCCTCTCGATCGTCGCGCTCGGGCTGTGCCAGGCCGCCTATTTCAGCGAAGACATGCGCTCCGGCCTGCGCTCCGTTCCGAGCGGGCAGGCCGAGGCCGCGCGCGCCCTGGGCCACGGCTACGTCGGGTCGATGCGCCACGTCATGCTGCCGCAGGCGATCCGCAATGCGATTCCCGCACTGGTCAACCACAGCGTGTCCCTGTTCAAGAACAGCAGCCTCGCGATGGCCATCGGCGTGGCCGAGCTGACCCACGCGGTCAAGGAAGTGGAAAGCCAGAGCTTCCGCGCCTTCGAGGCCTACAGCGTGGCGACGGTGCTCTACCTGCTGTTCTCGCTCTTCATCATGGCGGCCGGCGCCTGGCTGTCGAAGCGCTATCGCATCGTCGGAGCGAGGTGAGCGATGTTCAGCGTCTTCGAGATCCTGCGCGACAACTGGCTGCTGCTGCTGGTCGGCCAGTACCCGAGCGGCCCGCTGGGCGGCATCGTCGCCACGCTGATCCTCTCGGTGCTCGGCATCGTGCTGGCCTTCCCGCTCTCGGTGCTGCTGGCGCTGGCGCGGCTATCGCCCTGGCGGCTCTTGCGCTGGCCGGCCACGGTGCTGGTCTACGTGGTGCGCGGCGTGCCGCTCCTGATGGTGATCCTGTGGGTCTACTTCCTGGTGCCGCTCCTGATCGGGCGCGAGGTCTCGGGCTTCACCACCATGCTGTGCACGCTGGTGATCTACGAGGGCGCGTACCTGTCGGAGGTGGTGCGTGCCGGCATCCAGGCCCTGCCGAAGGGTCAGACAGAAGCGGCGCGCGCGCTCGGCCACAGCCATCTCGGAACGATGTGGTACGTGATCCTGCCGCAGGCGCTCTACAACATGCTGCCGAGCATGCTGAGCCAGTTCATCTCGACGATCAAGGAAACGACGCTCGGCTACGTGATCAACGTGCAGGAGCTCACGTTTGCTGCGAACCAGATCAACAACCAGCTGCTGACCAAGCCCTTCCAGGTGTTCTTCATCCTGGCGATGACCTACTACGTCGTCTGCTTCAGCCTGACGCAGCTGGCGCTATGGCTGGAGCGGCGCATCGCGCACAAGCGGCTCGGCGTCACGCAGGCCCCGCTGTCGCCTGAGGGCGCCTCGCTGCCGCCGCCGGTGGCGGCCAACCCCTGACCAGGCCGCACACGACGGCCGGCGACACCACGAAGGAGACGGAAACCATGCCCACCCCTGCGACCGCCGAGGACGCGCCCATGATCCTGTTCTCCAACATCAACAAGTGGTATGGCGACTACCAGGCGCTGGCCGACGTCAACGCCGAAGTCAAGAAGGGCGAGGTGGTCGTGGTCTGCGGCCCCTCGGGCTCCGGCAAGTCGACGCTGATCCGCACCGTCAACCGCCTGGAGGAGATCAAGTCGGGCCAGCTGCTCTTCGACGGCCACGACATCCACGCGCCGATGAGCAGCGCGGCGCTCAACAAGCTGCGCAGCCGTATCGGCTTCGTGTTCCAGAGCTTCAATCTGTTTCCGCACCTCTCGGTGCTGGAGAACATCATGCTGTCGCCGATGCGCGTGCTCGGCGTCAAGCGTGCCGCCGCGCGCACCAAGGCCATGCAGTTGCTCGAGCGTGTCGGCCTGTCGAACAAGGCCGGCGCCTATCCCGCGCAGCTGTCGGGCGGTCAGCAGCAGCGGGTGGCGATCGCGCGCGCCCTCGCCATGGAGCCGCCGGCCATGCTGTTCGACGAACCGACCAGCGCGCTCGACCCCGAAATGGTGGGCGAGGTGCTCGCGGTGATGCGCGGCCTGGCCGGCGACGGCATGACCATGATGTGCGTCACGCACGAGATGAACTTCGCGCGCGAGGTCGCGGATCGCGTCTGGTTCATGGACGCCGGCCGGATCCTCGAGAAGGCCGAGCCCGAGGCTTTCTTCAGCAGTCCCCAGCATCCGCGCGCGCAGCGCTTCCTCTCGGACCTGCGCGCGCACTAGGCATTTCCCATCCCAGCCCTCACCAGGAGTTCATCATGTCGAAGAAGACCGTCTTCCGTCTCGCCGCCATCGCTTGCTGCCTTGGCTCCCTGTCCGTCCTGGCCCATGCCGACCAATGGGACGACATCAACCAGCGCAAGGAACTCAAGTGCGGCACCTTCGCCGATGTGCCGCCCTTCGCCGCGCCCGATCCCAAGACACGCGAGATGGTGGGTTTCGACGTCGACCTCTGCCACGCGCTGGCCAAGCAGCTCGGGCTCACGGCCAAGGTCACGCCGCTGTCGGTCGAGGCGCGCGTGCCCGAGGTCAAGCTCGGCCGCGTCGACGTCACCGTGGCCAACCTGGCCTACACCAAGAGCCGCGGCGAGCAGATCCAGTTCAGCGATCCGTACTACGTGGCCAAGGAGATGCTGGCCGTGAAAGCCTCCGACCCCGGCACCACCAAGGCCGACTTCAAGGGCAAGCGCCTGAGCTCGACCAAGGGCTCGACCTCGGAGCTGTCGATCAAGATGAACGGCTCCGAGCCGGTGACCTTCCAGGACACGGGCTCGGCCTTCATGGCCGTGCAGCAGAACAAGTCGCAGGGCATGGTCGCCAACACCATGACCATCACCAAGCTCGTCAACCAGTCGAAGACCTCGGGGGTCGAACTCAAGATGATCAAGGAGCCGATGGTGCTGCAGCCGATCGGCGTCGGCATGAAGAAGGACGAGCCGGTGCTGCTGGCCAAGGTCAACGCGGCCCTGGTGGCGCTGGACAAGGCCGGCGAGATCGACAAGATCTGGGCCAAGTGGCTCGGGCCGAACACCGAATACAAGATGACGCGCGAAGAGAAGGTGATGCCGCTGTCCGAGCTCAAGTTCGAGCTGCTGCCCTGAGCGTCCGCGCACTCGGGCGCGGCCGAGTGCGAGAAGTTGCTGGCAAACTCGGCTTCTTCTTCCTCCTTCGGGGCACCGGTATGCGCGTGAAACCTTGCTTCCTGGCCGTCGCGCTGGCTCTCTCGGTGCCCTCGATCGCACAGCCCACGGACCAGGCAGACAACACCGCTTGCAAAGCCGAGGAAGCCGCTCTGGAGCGGGACATCGATCTCGCTCGCTCCAAAGGCCAAATGCTGCGCCGGCGGCAACTCGCGGAGGCGTTGGTTGCACTGCAAACTCGTTGCAAGGCACTCGCCCCGGAGCAGAGCCGCGCAGCGCGAATTGAGCGGCTCGAGCTGGAAATCAGGGAACTTCGGCTGGAGCTCGACCGTGCAGAGGATCAATTGCGCGAGCTGAAGTCCGGGGGGCCGTGACGGCTCGCCCCGCATCGGTGGAGCGGAACTCAATGCGGGGCCGAGAGTGCCTCTGAAAGATTGCGCAAGAGCGATGCGCCATCTCCCTGCCACGCGCTGCCGTGCATGCATGCGAGCGTGCGGGGCTCCCGCTGCGCGAGCCCGGCCAGCAATGCGGCCGTCTGCGGTGCATGCGCGTAATAGTCCATCTGGCGTCGAAATGCCTCGCTGGGCCCAAGGATGTCGGTATCGACCAGCGCCCGCTCACTGTTGCCCGGCTGCGTGAAGAGGTCGCCGCAGAAGAAGGTGCGCGTGTGCGCGTCCATCATCAGCCCACACTCCCAGCCGTGCGGAAGATGAGGCGTGTCGAACCAGCGCATCGTGTGGATGCCGAGCGCGAGTTCTTCGCCATCGGCGAGCGCGCGCGGCGGGCGATCGGCCATGTCACCCATCGAGACCATGGCCGCGATGCTGCCGCACAGGGGCACGGCCTGCGGCGCTGCGGCCAGAAACAGGTTCAGCGCACCGCACTCGTCCGCCTCCACATGGGACAGCCCGATGTAGCGCAGACGCTCGACCGGCATCACGCTGGCGATGGCTTCGCTCACCAGTGGAAAAAGCTGGCGCAGGCCGGAGTGGAACAACAGCGGCTGGTCGTCGACCACCAGGTATTGGTTGAAGCTGAACAGGTTGCCATCGGGCAGCGGCACCGGCGTGTTGATGCGGAATATGCCCGAGGCGATTTCCTGCACGTTGGTGCCGGCCTGCGGATTCGTGACCATGCGCGTCTCCTGTGTGTTGTGGGCTGCAACCCGACGGGGCAGGATGCGGCAACTAGCTGCCATCGGACTTTGCACGCGCAACGACCGCTTCGCCTACCTGTCGTCCAATCTCCCAGCCGGACGTGATGTCGCTGCGGAAATGGATCCCCGCCCACAGGCGCGATTCGCCGAATTCCTGTACCCAGCCGTCGTACCGCGCGCGCTCGCGGGGAAACAAGTAGGTCAGAACGACAGCGGGTGCCTTGACGAGCGTAGCCGCATTGGACGGATAGGTCGGGAACGGCGGGGTGGGAATCACTGTGGTTATCGCCGCGTCGAACTGATTCGGACGCGCCGTCCAGTAATGAAACTTGGCGTCCTGCGAGGCAATCCAGCCCTCGTAGTGCGCGACGTGCACCAGCGTGTACGCACGCGCGGCACGTGGCGCACTGGCGTGCGTTCCATCCTCCGCCAATCGGCGTCCCACCTCTTCGCTCAATCGAAACGCGACGCCCGGCTGCCCCAACTGTCCGAACTGCCAATAGCTGACCTTGCTGTTCGTGAACGGCGTGCGCTTGAAGTCCTTGACTTCAGCAAGTTCGGAGGCGCGTTGAGGCGAGTCGTGCGCTGGCGGCGGCCCAGGGCGAAACTGGCTCGGAGAGTTGAGAACGAAGAGCTTCCAACCCACTTCGTCGACACCTACGGGATTGGTTCCCTTCCACAGACCCGGACCCGCTGGTACGTTGCCGGCCCATTTGCCACCATCGAGCTTCATTCGCTCGATGACGCGCGCGGCGACGGCACGCCCCAGCTCCAATCCCGCCTTGGTATCGCTAGGGAAAGCCACCCCCGCCATGACGCGTGAGCGAGCGGCCTCCTCTGCCGCGCTGGCGACACGCTGCGCTTCTTTCGGATAGACATGCGCAAGAACTGCGGCAGCGGCACCTGCGGCCACGGAGTGCTCACACGGATATGAAGGATTGCGGGGCATCGGTACGGAAGCCGGAAGCAGTCTGTCGATCTCGCCAGGACGTTGACGCTTGTATGTGTACTTGGTGTCCCAGGCCGCGATCATCGCGTCATTGATCGCGATGTTCATCATTGCAAACGCCCGCTGCACGGCGCCGCCCGGCATGGGATTGGCCCCCGAGATGTCGATCAGCATTTCGTTCCATCGATGGGACGGCGACCAGAAGTCCCAGTACCGAATGCGCTCCTGGGCCGCGGAGTCCCGCTGCGCTGCAAACGTCCGCAGCTGCTCCAGCTCGGCGGCGGTTGCGGCAGCGTTCGGCGGAGGCTGCAGTCGGAGTTCCTGGCCGGAGCTCAGTACCCAGGTGCGCCACGCGCCGGCACCTCGGTCGGCGAGCGGACTGGATGACTTGTCTGGCGGTGAGACGCTGGTGGCGCAAGCTGTCAAAAGCGCAAGCAATACAGCAGAAACGGCAAACCTGTTGCGCATGGGAGTCTCCTGTGTGAACGACGATCAGGCGAGGCGGATCCGCCGCGTGACTTGCCCGTTGCTTTCCCAGTAGGTGCGTTTTTTGGCGATGCGGGGATCCTCCATCGCTGGTTGGACATTCCCTTGGGTATCGACAGCACGTGAAGTGATGGCGTGTTCTCCTGGCGTCGCATTGGCCCACTCCAGGGACCAGAGCTTCCACGCGAAATCGGCTTGCTCCCGCCGGTCGATCGTTGCTGCGACCCAGGGTCCCGCGTCGATCTGCACCTCCACGCGCGCCACGGATGGCCCCCATGCCGCACCGACGATGCGGTATTTGCCGCTGCTGCTGGTGACCTTGGCCGGAACGGACTTGAGCAGCGCCCTACCCACGGACGTTTCCGTCCAGACGGTTTCCTGATTGCGCTGCTCTTCGCGGATCGTCACGTAGTCACGCGCCATGAAGCGGCCCATGAAGCGGGTGTCCCATATCTCGATGCGCTTCAGCCATTTGACGTTCGCAATGCCATACCAGCCCGGAGCGATAAGCCGCACGGGGAACCCGTGCGGCTGCGGAAGCGCTGCGCCGTTCATCTCATAGCAGAGCAGGTTGTTCGGGTTCATCGCATCGACCAGCGACATGCTGCGGGCAAAGTGCTGCGGCATCTTGGCCTGGCGGACTTCCTCTTCACCTGCGTCGCTCCCGACGAAGACGACCTCCATCCCCCGATTCAGCACCCCGGCTTCCTTGAGCAGTGGTGCGAGCGGCGTCCCCGCCCATTTGGCGGTGCCAATCCCGCTGATGAACCACGGGAACCCATGATTCCCGGAGCATTCGAGTGTGAAGACGACCTCTTTCCGAGGTCGGGCCTTGAGCGCGGGGAGCGTCAAGGTTTTGGGCTGCTTGACGAGCCCGGTGATCTCGAGGGCCCACGCCTTCTCGTCGATGACCGGCTTGTTGTAGTGCGCCACACGAAAGAACTTGTCGTTGGGCGTCAAGAAGGAACTCAGCTCTTCCCACTGGGGCAGATTCTCGACAACCCCGCCACTCGGGTTCGGGGGCGGCTGATCCAGCCAGGGAATGACCTCCTCGCCCGGCCGGGCCGGGAAGGCCTGGGCAAGCAAGTGGGAGTGCAGCAGCGCCAGACCGGCGAGCGACGCAGCGCCTTGCCGCATCAACTGCCGTCGTGCCATATCTTTTGAGTCCATGCGTGCCTCCTTTGATATAGCTTTGAATAATCGGCGGCGCCTCCTGGAAATACAAGAAACGTGAAGGCCGGCGCAAGCGATGGTGCGGGCCGCGTGCCCAAGGCCCCGGACTATGACCACGCTGAGCGTGGACACTGCGCCGTCGCTAGACTTGGGAATGCTCAGAGCCCTGTCCGCCCTCGTCCTCTTGCTGCTCGCCTGCAGTGCGCAGGCACAGCGCCAGCCTCCTTCCAGCACCGAGATCCGATCGGCGTACTGCATCACCGTGCTGACTGGCCGAGCCAGGGATGCTCAAACGCTCGCCTCTCTGCCGGCGCCCAGGGCGCTGCAGGAGCGCTACCGGGAGGTGCAGGAAGGATACGAACAAGACGTGCGCCGCCTCCGAAGTTACCTCGTGCCCCGGATGCAGCACCTGGACGGAGAGCCGCTTCTGGCGGCGGCCGACCGTGGGCAATCCGACGTGAACGCATTCCTGCGGACGCAGCTTGCTTGCAAGTCCCGCTGCGACGCGAAGCCGGCGTCCGGGCCGGATGCCGGCGAAAAAAGCGCTGCGTGCTTCAGCGCTTGCTCAGCGGAGGACCCTGCGTCCGATCGGGTCAAGGCTTGCAGCCCGGTCAACTGGTTGTGATCCTGACCCGGCCGCCCGGGCGGTTGAATCGAAGGTCCGATCCAGACCGCGCCAGCGGTCCAGTTCACTCTGCTGCCACAGCCCGGACAGCGTTTCCGAGGATGGTGTCCGTGGCGGCATACCCGCCACCCCTGAGCAGCCTGGTGTCTGTCGATTCGAACTTGCAGTAGGCCGGCACCGGCGCGACGAAGTTGCTGGGAGCGGAAGGAAACTGCCTGGCGCGGTCCGTGGTCGGCTCGATCGTGAAGGTGGTCACGCGGTCCGGCACGGGGCTGCCGTCCGGCTGCGTGGCCTCCATGTGGTAGGTGAGAGTCACTTCCAGTGGGACGGTGCCCAGGTTGACGAGCGTGCACGAGCCGACCTGATTGATCTCCACGAAGAAAGGTGGCGTCGCCAGGACCGTCGGCGTCTGCTTGCCCGCGCCGCGGGAGCGCTCGTTCTGGTCGGCCGATGCCGGAATAGATGCCGCCATCGATCCAAGGGCCGCCGTGGCGCAGACGGCCACCCAACGTTCAACCCCCAAAAAGGGGCTTTGCCGGCGCCTAGTCGCCCGCCACCCACTCCACCGTCGCGCCAAGCGCGTTGAGGTTCTCGACGAAGTGAGGGTGGGCACGCCGTATCGGCAATGCATTCAGGATGGTCGAGCGGCCCTCGATGCTTGCGGCCAACATGAAGAGGGCGATCGCGACCCGGATGATGTAGGGGCTCTCCACGGTCGCGGGCATGAGTGACTTCCCGCCATAGACGATGAGCCGGTGCGGATCGCACAGCACTGCGTGGGCGCCGAACTTCCCGAGCTCCGAACTCCAGCCGAGCGCGCCTTCATACACCTTGTTCCAGAACATCACCGACCCTTCGGCGCGCACGCCCAGCGCAACGAAGATCGGCAGCAGGTCGGCTGGCACGTAGGGCCAGGGTGCCGCCTCCACTTTCTGAAGGATGTTGGTCGTGAACGGTGCGCGCATCTGGAGTGGCTTGCGGACATGCGCCCGGCTGAAGCCGTCGCGGTGTTCGAGCTCAACGCCGAATTTGGCGAAGGTCCGGTCGAGAAGCGGGAACTGCGCCGACGCGCCATTGCGCACCGCCACGTCGCCCCCGGTGATTGCGCTCAACGCCAGGAAGGTGGCCACCTCGTGGAAATCGTCGGCGAAGGTGTACTCGGCGCCGCCGAGCGAATCCAAGCCTTCCACCTGCAGCTGAGAGCCGCCGGTGCCGGCGATGCGGGCTCCCATCAAGCCCAGGAATGCGCAGAACTCCTGCACGTGCGGCTCGCACGCGGCATTCGTGAGCCGCGAGCGGCCTTGCGCCGTCACGGCGCAGAGCACGAAGTTCTCGCTCGTGGTCACCGAGGCGTAGTCCAGCCAATGGTCCGTGGCGACGAAGCGGCGGGGTGCCCTGATCGTCACGGCCCCAGGTTCCATCGCCACCTCTGCCCCGAAGGCGCGGAACACCTCGATGTGCGGATCCACCTCCCGCACGCCCAGCGTGCAACCGGTGACGTCGTCCTCGATCCTGGCGATGCCGAAGCGATGAAGCATCGCCGGCACCAGCATGATCGAAGAGCGCATGCCTGCCGGCACGCGGGCCCGGCTGGCATCCAGCAGTGGGCCATGATGCAGCTTCAGCGTGCCGCCTGCGCGCATCTCGACCGTCGAGCCGAGCTCGCGGAAGAACGCGAGCAGCTTGCTCACGTCGGTGATGTCGGGGACGCCATGAAGCACCACCGGTTCATCGGTGAGCAGCGTGGCACACAGCACCGGCAGGACTGCGTTCTTGTTTGCCGACGGCGAGACGGTACCGGACAACGGACGGCCGCCGTAGACGATCAGATGGCTCATGACTGATGCTGCTTCCTGGCAAAAAGCGCCAATGATGCCCGCTTGTGCGGCGCTTCCAGATCGTTCCAAAAAGGCCGAGATGTGGCAGCATGCGCCGACAGCAAGAAAGAGAGGCACAACGTGGCATTGCTCGAAGCGATGGTCGTCAGCCAGACGGTCGACGTCTCCGCGGATGTCGTCTACGCCTTCGCCCGGCAGATGGAGAATCTGCCGCTCTGGGCGTCCGGCCTGGCCAAGGGCATCGAGCAACGTGATGGGGGATGGTTCGCCGACTCGCCGATGGGCCAGGTCAAGGTGACGATGGCGCCCGCCAATTCGTTTGGCGTGCTCGACCATGACGTCACGCTCCCGGATGGCGTCAGTGTCCACAATGCGCTCCGGGTGACACCCTGTGGAGATGGGAGCGTGTTGACCTTTGTCGTGCTTCGATCGGCTGGCGCCAGCCAGAGAGCTTTGACGCCGACGTCGCGCATGTACGTCAGGACCTCCTGGCCTTGAAGCAGTTGCTCGAGCAGCAAACTTCTTGACGGCGCCTGCTATGCGGTCCGGTCTTTCACGGCCCTGACCGCCCGGCGATAGATCAGGATCATGGAAACCAGGCCAAAGAAGGACGCCATGGTCGAGGCCAGCGCAATCGCAAACAGCAGCCCTGGCACCGCATCGTCCGTGGCAAGGAGCGTGAGAACCAGGCAAGCCGCCCACAGCGCACCCCAGCGCAGGATGTAGATGTCCATGTACGTTTTCAGCCAGACGTAGTTCCGGCTCCTGATCGCGGCGCGCTCAGGCGCGCTTGCGTGGGCCGGAGTCGGCTCCAAAGCAGAGGTCGGCGACCAGAACCGGGTCCAGACAGAGCCGGCATCGGCGTTTTCCGTGGAGGATGTCATCAGGCCTCCAGCCTAACCCTTCTCGCCAACCTTCCCGGCAAAGCAGGCCGGCCCGATGACGGGCTGGCTCAGTCGTCCTTGCCGCTGGAGCGGTCGTCGTTCAGGAACTCGAAGGTGGCCTGCCAGGTCTGCGGCGAGTTCAGGATGCCGAGATGCCCGGTGCGCAGGATGGGATCGTAGGCGCCCTGCCCGGTGAGCACGATCTCGCGCGCGCCGCGCAGGCTGGCGCTCCTGGAGAAGTCCGTCGGCTTGCCGAAGGAATCCACGGCGGGCACCGGCGCGATCAGGCCGTCCTGCACCGGGAAGTAGACGAAGCTGGCATCGCCATTGCGGATCACCAGCACGCGCGTGGGCCCGTCGTTCTCGTTGCGCCCGTTGCGGCCGTTGAGCAGGCGCAGGAAGGGCGTGTCGGGCGAGCCCAGTTCCTGGCACACGTCGCTCGCAGGCGTGAAGCCGCCCGCCGCCGGAGCCTGAAAGTAATTGGCAGGGTCGGGCGAGCAGTTGATGATGCCGTGGTTGGGCCCGTCGATCGCGACGAAGCGGCGCACCATGTGCCGCACCTCGTCCTGCCGCATCCATTCGCGCGCGAGCGTCACTCCCAGGCTGTGCCCGACGATGTCCACCCGCTTGGCGCCCGTGAAGTCCATCACCGCGCGCACGAAGCGGCGCAGGTCGGGCACGTTGGCCGCATTGGTGTGGGCGATGCTCGAACGGCGCGTCTGGTCCGCGGCCAGGTCGCACTGGTCGCCCTGGTAGCCCACGCCCCAGAGCTCGCTGGTGGAATAGCCGTTGTCGGCGAGGTATTGCGCCATCGCCTGAACGCGTCCGTAGGGACTGCAGGCGGTGGCGAACGGTGTGTCGTTGTTGCCGTGAATGAAGATCACCGGTGTTCGCGTCACCGGCCCGGCGGCGCCGAAGCCAATGAGGGGGCGGGCGAGCGAGGTGTCTTCGATCGAGGGAAAGCCCGGCGGCAGCGTGTTGCCCACGATGCCCGCTGCCTGCGCGGCGGCGGCCGCGGTCACGAAGGTGGCGAGAGCGGCGGCATGGCGAATCCACGTTTTCATCAGCGGGCTCCTTCTTTAGCGCTCGCGATGATGCCGACCAAAGCCTTCGCTGGCAAGGTTCGCCGCGGGCCGGAGCAGAATGCGCCACCTCGGCAACTCCTTAAGCATGCCCCCATGACAGCCCTCACCATTGTCGAAGCGACGCAAGAGGAAGTGAGATCGGGTGAGCTCGGTCGTCGCCTGCGCCACTTCAACTATGGATTCGTCGGGCAGTACCCCGAATCGCAGCCCGTCTGGCTGAACGTCAAGGACGAAGAAGGCCGGCTGGTCGGAGGGATGCGCGGATACGTCTTTCTTTACTGGCTGCACATTGACGTGCTTTGGGTTGACGAGGCGGCTCGAGGCAGCGGGCTCGGCAGCAAGCTGCTGGAGCGAGCCGAGGCCAAGGCGAAGAGCTTGGGCGCGCACAGCGTGAAGCTTGATACCTTCGAATGGCAGGCACGCGCCTTCTACGCCAGGCACGGCTACAAGGAGTTCGGTCGCATCGACGACCACACCAAAGGCTACTACCTCGCCTTCATGATGAAGAAACTGGCAATCTGAAGCTACAAGCAGAATTCGGCCAGCCGGACAAGGATGATGCACCGCCACTGATGAGGCGACGTCCCCAGCCATCTACTTTGCCCCGTTCGCGCGCGACCTCCGGGCGCATCACGCGGCATCATGCCTATGAGGGGGACAGGGAACGCGGCCGTCCTCTTTTGCAGTGATTTCGTAGATTCCATCACGCTGCGCGTTGATCCAATGGGCGCAAACTGAATGCATGTTCAGAGCGCTATTGCTTCTACTGGTTGCCCTCGGCCCACTCTGGCTTGTCTACATGTTCGGCCTCTGGCTGCTGGTTGCATTCGTCGCGCTCGCGGCGGCAACCTTCATGTTTTCGACGGGCAAGGCACACCCTTCGGAGGAGAATCAAGGCGGCCGGCTCACTGGCTACCGCACCACCACGTTTGCGGACTTCTAGGCAAGATTCGGCGCCCACCATTGGCTCGAACAGGGGCGAGGTGCGCGTCCTCCCTCATCGGAGGTATTTCACGTCCGGTTCGCGGTGGTGGCTGTAGGAGGCCAGGTTGAGCTCGTGAAATGCACAGGGGCGTTCGTTAGAACTCGGTTATGGTTATCTTTGCCGTCGATCGCCAACCCAGTTTCGTACACACAGCCCTACCGACCATGTTTCGAACTCTGCTCAAGTCAAAGATCCATCGCGTTGCCGTCACCGATTGCGAACTGCACTACGAGGGCTCCTGCGCCATCGACGAAGACCTGCTCGACGCCGCCAATCTGGCGGAGAACGAGCAGGTCCACATCTGGAACATCAACAACGGCGAGCGCTTCGTGACCTATGCGATCCGCGGCGAGCGCGGCAGCGGCGTCATCTCGGTCAACGGCTCGGCCGCGCGCCGGGCCTCGGTGGGCGACCTGATCATCATTGCCGCCTTCGGCCTGGTGCCCGAGGACCAGGTGGCTGGCTACCGGCCGAAGCTGGTGTTCGTGGACGACGCCAATCGCATCAAGGAAGAGCGCGCCCACATTCCGGTACAGGCCGCCTCGGTCGAAGTGGCCGCGGCCTGAGCGCTGGAAGTTCCCGCCCTCGGCGCGCTTCAATGAGTGCGCTCGGCTAGCACTGCGCTGCGGCGCGCTCCTACATGCAGGGCCGGGAGACGGCGTGTACGTTGTCTTTTCAACCGAAGGAGACACGTCATGGCCACGCAGCAGACACCATCCCGTCCACGGTCCCCTGACAAACCGAAGGTTCTTCCCGAGAGCCCTGCAACCGTTGTTCCTGCGGAAGCCGATAGCGACAGCGAGTATGCCGATGCGACCGAATCCACGGGCGGCACCGCCGCCGACCAGGCGGACGCGGTCAAACCGGTCGGGGATCAGAACGCCCCAGGTTCCGTCAAGCGCAAGCAAGCCTCATAACCAAGCCTCATAACCGGGCTCGGAGCAGATGGGTGTCGTGCCGCTGGTGCCGGGGATTGTCATCTGCCTCGGCGCGGCGTATCTTGGGTGCCGAGAAGGAGCGATCCATGCCTTCACCAACAAGCCTCGTACGAAGAGACAAGCGCGGCACGCCGCCGGTGCCCGCGAGTTCATTGAGCTACGCCGAAGCAATCGCGCCGCCATCGGATGCCGAGTTGTGCGAGCGCGCCGTGCTGGCGATCTGGCGCAGTCTGGACGAGCACGATCTCGTGGATGAGCGGCTACGAGCCGAGCTGGCAGGTGTCCTGGAGCCGTTGATCGTTCTTGCCCTGGGCGATCGTCCGCAACGCTTGATCAGCACGCTCAGGTTGCCGGACCCGATCGATGCGTCCCATCTGTATTGGCTCACTCGCCGGCTCCTGACTCTTGTTCCCGAACTGCAAGCCATGGCCGCCAAGCCGGGAGGCAACGCCCGTGCGCCCCTCGCCTGACGCGACGACGCTTCCTGTCCGAGCTCAGGCGCCCGACGCTCCCGCCCGCGCCGATTGCACTGCCGCCACCGTGAACGAGAGCGCAGCCAGCACCCCCATCGCCGTGCGCAGGTGGTTCCACCGAACCCAGGGCCCAACATAAGCCGGCCACTGCACCGCGGCAACCGCGGCAGACGCCTCGGCCCGCGCCAGCGTGTTGTTCATCGGCACGTTGAAGACCATCGTCACCCCGAAGGTCCCGACCAGATAGGCCGCTGCGCCGATCAGCAGCCACCAGGTGGCCGCATCGTTCGCATGCAGCAGCGCCCGCAGCACCAGCACCGCGCACAGCAGCGCGGTGCCGGCGAACACTCCGAGAAACACCGGATTCTGGATCGTCACGTTGATATTCTGCATCGCGGCCATCCCCTGTTCGGGCGGCAGCTGCGACAGTGCCTTCATCACCGAGGTCGAGAAGGCGAAGAGCAGGCCGGCGATGACGGCCGAGCCGACAGCGGCGAGCACGGTGAGGGGGAGCATGAGTGCGTTCAGGGTTGCCATGAGGTTTGCCTTCTGCAGCTGCGTTGCTGGAATTGCGAAGGCCGCTATTGGGCCCCGGCCGCGCGCGGATTTCAATCACGCCTCGTCCCGGTCTCGTGCTCCATCGTCCGGCCTGGAAGCGGGAGCGGCCGAACTGGATCACGCGCTACGTCTGAGCCTCTACCGCCTCGGCGTCCCGGAGCCAGTTGTCGATCAGCGTGTATGACACCGCCAGCATCACGGGGCCCACGAAGATACCCACCAGCCCGAAGCCGAGCAGCCCGCCGATGACGCCCGCGAAGATCAGCACCAGCGGCAGGTCGGCGCCGCGCCGGATCAGCACCGGGCGCAGAAAGTTGTCCATGGTGCCGACGATCACCGTCCACACCAGGAGGAAGATGCCCCAGCCGGTCGAGCCGCTCCAGAAGACCCAGATCACCGCCGGCGCCAGCACCAGCGTCGGCCCGACCTGCACGATGCACAGCATGAACATCACGGCGGTGAGCAGGGCCGCGAAAGGCACGCCGGCGATCGCCAGGCCGATGCCGCCCGCCACCGCCTGGACGAAGGCCGTCACGCCCACCCCCAGCGCCACGCCGCGGATCGCCTTGCCGGCCAGCACCACGGCATCTTCTCCGCGCTGGCCGCCGAGCTTGTGGCCGAAGCGCCGGACCACCGCCGCCGCCGATTCGCCGCCCGCATACATCATCGCGGCGATGACGACCGTGAGCAGGAACTGCAAGGTCAGCGCACCGAGCACGCCGGCCTGCGCGAACAGCCATCCGGTGACTTGCCGCATATAGGGCGTCACCTTTGCCTCCAGCCCCGCCACGCCGGAGGACACGAGATCGTTCCAGGCGATGGTCAGCCGCGGCCCGACGATGGGCAGGCGATCCACCCAGCCCGGCAGCTGTGGCGGGCCCCGGCTGATCAGCAGCCTGATCCATGCGACCACTTCTTCGGCGTTGGCGGCGATGGTCGAGATCGCCAGGGTCAGCGGCAGCACGAACAGCAGCAGCAGGATCAGCACCATCGCGAGCACCGCCAGGCTGCGGCGCCGCCACAGCCGCGCCTGGATCCACAGGAAGGCCGGCCAGGTCGCCACCACCACCATCGCGGCCCAGATCGTCGCGCCCAGGAAGGGGCGCAGGATCCAGAGCGAAGAGCCGATGAGCAGCACCAGGGTCAGGACGCCGAAGGTGGTCTTGGCGAGGTCGGGGCGGGGTTCGGACATGGCGGGGTTTGGGTGAGGGGAAGTGCGCCTATTCTCCTGGCAGCCAAAAAATGGCATGCTGCCCTTCCTTCGTTCGCCTGGAGGCAAACCCATGGCTGCTCGTTCCATAGCGTCGCTGTCGCTCGGCTTCGGCCTGGTGTCGATCCCCGTCAAGCTGTATTCGGCGACGGAGAGCTCCGCGACCGTCCGCTTCAACCTGCTGTCGAAGGACGGCTCGCGCGTGAAGCAGCAATACATCTCTGAGAAGGACCAGACGGTCGTGCCGCGCACCGAGATGGTCAAGGGCTACGAGTTCGAGAAGGACCGCTACGTCATCTTCAAGCCCGAGGAGCTCAAGGCGCTGGAGGAGGGCGGCAGCCACGTGATCGACATCGTGTCCTTCATCCCCGAGCAGGCGGTGGACCCGCTCTACTACGACAAGGCCTACTTCCTTGCGCCCGACAAGCGCGGCGGCAAGCCCTACAACCTGCTGAAGGCCGCCATGCAGGAGAGCGGTCGCTGCGCGCTGGCACGCTGGGCCTGGAAGTCCAAGCAGTACGTGGTGCAGGTGCGCGCCAACGACGACGGCCTGGTGCTCCAGCAGCTGCTCTTCGCCGACGAGGTCCGGTCGATGAAAGACCTGGAGATCGAGCAGCTCCCGCCGCCGTCGGCCGCCGAGCTCAAGCTGGCGCTGCAGCTCATCGAGCAGATCTCCGCCGACGACTACGACCCCACGCTCTTCGAGGACGAAGAGAAGAAGCGCATCCTGGCCGCGATCGACGCCAAGATCGCCGGCCAGGAAGTGGTGGCGGTCGAGCATCCGGAAGATGCCGCCGCCGGCGCCCAGGTCATCGATCTCACCGACATGCTGCGCGCGAGCCTCGGCCGCGCCGTCAAACCCGGCGCGAAGCAGCCCGCACCCGCAGTCGAAAGCAAGGGCGCAAAGCGTGCTCCCCGGGCGGCAAAGGTGGCCGAGGCCGCGCCGCCGGTGCGCGCGCGCATGAAGAAGTGACGAACGGCGCCCCGCTCGAAAGCACGCACCCCTACACCTTGCGCGGCGTCCGGCAGATGCTGGGCCTGACGCGGCATGCCATCTCGAAGCTGATCGAACTCGGCTTCGTCGACCCCTCGCGCGGACCCGGGCGCGCCTTGCGCTTTTCGTTTCGCGACGTGGTGCTGCTGCGCTCGGCGCACGACCTGCGCGTGGCGCGCATTCCCACGCGGCAGATCCTGCGCTCGCTGCGGCGGCTCAAGGACACGCTGCCGCCCGAAGTCCCCGTGAACGGGCTGCGCATCACCGCCGCCGGCGACCGCATCACGGTGCGCGAAGAGGACGCACTATGGGAGCCCGACACGGGCCAGCTCGTGATGGACTTCAGCGTCGCGCCGGCCACCGGCTCGGTGAGCTTCATCTCCCAGCGCGCCCCGGAGCCGGCGACACCCGAGTCCGATGACCTCGAAGACCTGTTCGAGACGGCGGAAGAGCTGGAGGCCTCCGACCCCACCGCCGCCGAAGACACCTACCGCCTCATCCTCGAACAGGACCCGGCCCACGCCCACGCCTACCTGAACCTCGGCTTCATGCTGTGCGAAGCCGGCCGCTGCCGCGAGGCCGTGGCGCTCTACGACGAGGGCATCGCGCATTGCCCCGACGACCCGCTGATGCACTACAACCGCGCCGTCGCGCTCGAAGACCTGGGCCGCGTGGCGGCCGCGCTCGCGAGCTACGAGCAATGCCTGCGCCTGCAGCCCGACCTTGCCGACGCGCACCAGAATGCCGCGCTGCTCTATGCCCAGGCCGGGCAGAAGCAGATGGCCATCCGCCACTTCAGCGCATTCCGGCGGCTGCAACCGCGGGTCTAGCCGGCCGCGACTGCGATGGCCCGCGCCGACCCGCTCAAGAAGTACAAGGCCAAGCGCAACTTCGCGCTCACGCCGGAACCGGCCGAAGGCGGCAGCGAGAGCACGCACGCGCGGCAGTTCGTCGTGCAGAAGCACTGGGCCACGCGCCTGCACTACGACGTGCGGCTCGAGCTCGACGGCGCGATGAAGAGCTGGGCCGTGCCGAAGGGCCCGAGCTACGACCGCCAGGTGAAGCGCATGGCCGTGCACGTCGAGGACCACCCGATCTCGTACAACAGCTTCGAAGGCACCATCCCGCCCAAGCAGTACGGCGCCGGCAAGGTCGTCATCTGGGACAAGGGCACCTGGACACCGATCGGCGATCCGCACAAGGGCTATCGCGACGGCGACCTCAAGTTCGAGCTGCACGGCTACAAGCTGCGCGGCAAGTGGGTGCTGGTGCGCATCAAGAGCAAGGAGGAGAAGCAGAACGCCTGGCTGCTCATCAAGGAACGCGATGCCTACGAGCGCCCCTCGGCCGAGTTCAGCGTGGTCGACGAGTTTCCGGACAGCGTGGCGGACCTGCCGATGCCCACGCCCGAGGCGGAAGCGGCCGCACCAGCGCCCGCACCGGCGAAGAAGCGCACCGGCGCGCGCGGCATGCCCGCCGGCGCCGTCAAGGCAGAGATGCCGCAGAAGCTGTCGCCGCTCTTGGCCACGCTGGTCGATGCGCCGCCGGGCCGGCCGAGCGAATGGGTCTACGAGATCAAGTTCGACGGCTACCGCATGCTGGCGCGCGTCGATGCCGACGGGGACGTGCGCCTCATCACGCGCAACGGCCACGACTGGAGCAGCCGCCTGCCGCACCTGGTGCAGGCGCTCGCGCGCATGAAGCTCAAGCCCGGCTGGCTCGACGGCGAGATCGTGGTGCTCGCCGAATCCGGCCGGACCGACTTCCAGGCGCTGCAGAACGCCTTCGAGAGCGCCAGGACGCAAGGCATCGAGTTCTTCTTGTTCGACGTGCCGTACTACGACGGCCACGACCTGCGCCGCGTGCCGCTGGTCGAGCGGCGCGAGTTCCTGCGCGGGCTGCTCGCCAAGGCGCCGGCCGGCATCCGGCTGAGCGAAGCCTTCGATGCGGCGCCGAAGGACATCATCGCCTCGGCGTGCAAGCTCGGGCTCGAAGGCATCATCGGCAAGCGCAAGGAGAGCAGCTACAGCTCGCGCCGCTCGACGGACTGGATCAAGCTCAAGTGCAGCCAGCGGCAGGAGTTCGTCATCGGCGGCTACACCGACCCGAAAGGCTCGCGCATCGGCATCGGATCGCTGCTGCTCGGCGTGCACGACGACCAGGGCGATCTGGTGTACGCCGGCAAGGTCGGCACCGGCTTCAACGACCGCTCGCTCGCGGACATGTTGGCGCGCCTGCAGAAGATCGAGATCGACCAGCGCCCCTTCAAGAACAAGACCGAGGACGAACGCAACGCCCACTGGGTCAAGCCCACGCTGGTGGCGGAGGTCACCTACGCGGAGTGGACCGCCGGTGGCCACATCCGGCACGGCGTGTTCGAGGCCCTGCGCGGCGACAAGCCGGCCCGGGCCATCGTGCGCGAGAAGCCCGTGCACCTGGCGGACGCCGATGTCGGAGAGCAGCAGCCCGTCGCGCACACGCTGCCGCCGACGCTCAAGGTCACCAACCCCGAGCGCGTGATCGACCCGAAGAGCGGCGTGACCAAGATCGAGCTGGTGCGCTTCTACGGCCTCGTCGCGCCGCTGATGATGGAGCACCTCAAGGGCCGGCCCGTGTCGATCGTGCGTGCGCCCACCGGCATCGCGGGCGAGCTGTTCTTCCAGAAGCACCTGGACAAGGACAGCATGCCGGGCATCCGGCAGCTCGACCCCGCCATCTGGCCGGGGCACGAGCAGATGCTCGAAGTCGCGACGCCCGAGGGCCTGCTGTCGGCCGCGCAGATGAACGTCATCGAGTTCCACACCTGGAACGCCGTGAAGACCGCGACCGGCAAGCCCGACCGCATGACCTTCGACCTCGACCCGGGCGAGGGCGTCGGCTGGCCGGCGGTGCAGCAGGGTGCCGAGGTCGTGCGCGTGTTCCTCAACGAGCTGGGCCTGGCGTCCTTCTGCAAGACCAGCGGCGGCAAGGGCCTGCACGTGGTGGTGCCGCTGCGCAAGCACCACGACTGGGACACCGTGAAGGATTTTTCGGAAGCCATCGTGCGCCACCTGGCCCGCACGCTGCCCAAGATGTTCGTCGCCAAGAGCGGCCCGCGCAACCGCGTGGGCAAGATCTTCATCGACTACCTGCGCAACGGCTTCGGCGCCACCACCGTCTGCGCCTGGTCCGCCCGCGCGCGGCCCGGGCTCGGCGTGTCGGTGCCCGTCGAGTGGGCGGAGGTGCAGCACCTGACGAGCGGGGCGCAATGGACGGTGCGCAACATCCATACGCGACTGGACAAGGGGAACGAGCCCTGGAAGGACTATGCGAAGTCGGCGCAGGGGATCGGGCCGGCGATGAGGATGCTGGGGTTTCGCGGCTGAGGGCCCCGCCCTACACGCGCTGCGGCCAAATGCCCACCACGGCCGCGGTCCGCCGCACCTATGAATGGTCCCTCGGTCAGTTCGACCGTTTCACTCAAGGGGCTGCCATGGACAATTCTGATCAGGAAACTTTGACCCAAGGTCCCGCGCAAGCGAACCCTGCTGAAGAGGGGGCCACTGCCGCAGCACTCGCAAAGCGCGCAGCGCGCGAAGCGATCGACACTGGAAAGGGCTACGCCCAGAACGCCATCAACGAGGCCGGCAAGAGACTGACGGCAGCGAAGGAACAGGTGAGCCGAGCTGCTGACCAGGGGACTCACTATGTCTCCGAGCAACCCGCACGTGCCGTAGCGATTGCCGCTGCCGGTGGTGCGATCCTCGGCGCTCTTCTGGTCGCCGCGATGCGCGGTCGCCGCTAGTCCCCCCACTCCCGGAGAACAAGATGAACATCATTATTTGGCTGGTGGTCGGCGGGCTTATCGGCTGGGTCGCCAGCATGATCATGAAGACGAATGCGCAGCAGGGTTTGGTCCTCAATATCGTGGTGGGCATCATCGGTTCGGTGATCGGCGGCTGGCTCATCGCGCCTCTGCTTGGCGCGGCCACCGTCAATCAGAACGATTTCAGCGTTCGAGGGCTGCTGGCTTCCCTGATCGGCGCAATCATCTTGCTCGCAGTGGTGAATCTTGTGCGGCGAGGGAGCGTGCGGTAGCTCGGCTGGGGCTCGTCGACCACGATAGGCAGGGCGTTCAACTCGGAGCAGAATCCTTCGAGGTGCAGACCTTCGACGGCGACGCCTGCGGACCCGAAGGCATCTCCATCCGGGAAGCACCGCGAGCGACTTCAAGGAGGACGCCATGCGAACTGCTCATTGGATGATGGCGGCAGTCCTTGGACTGCTGCTTGCAGGCTGTGCGGGCATCGGAGCCGCTCCGACACCGGAAGCGCGACAGGCGTTGGCTCCGACCGGCAAGCTTCGCGTCGGGCTCCAGCTTGGCAATCCCTTGAACGTCGTGCGGGACTCCGCGTCGGGCGAGATGAAGGGGGTTGGATTCGACCTCGGAAAAGAGATGGCCCGGCGCATAGGGGTTCCGTTCGAGCCGGTGCTGTACCCATCGATCGGAGCTCTTCACGACGGCGGGAGATCCGGGGCTTGGGACGTCGCCCAATTCGGGTTCAGTCCCGAGCGGGCGAAGGAGTGGGATTTCAGCGCGCTGCACCTGCAAGTCGAATTCGGCTACCTCGTCCCTGGCGGTTCTTCGATCTCGACGATGGCTGATGTGGATCGCCCCGGGACTCGAGTTGCCGTGCAGGAGAAGTCCGGACCCGATGCCTTTTTTACTCGCACGCTGAAGAATGCCGTGGTTGTCCGGGCATCGAGCAACCCTGGCGCGTTGGAGGCGCTGAAATCCGGGCGAGCAGACGTCATGGGCAGCATCAAGCCCATCCTGTTCGAGATGTCGAATCAATTGCCTGGTTCTCGAGTGCTCGACGGCCGGCCTGGCCTCGATCCGCACGCCATGGCGATGCCGAAGGGACGGGATCCCGGAGCGGCATACACGCGCCAGTTCGTCGAGGACGCGAAGTCCGGGGGGCTGGTCAAAACCGCGATCGAGAGAGCCGGTTTGCGCGGCGTGATTGTCGCGCCGCTCAAATGATGCTCTCTAGCCGCAGCTAGGATCGCTGCGCTCAGGAGGCGATCCGGGGTGCCCATGACAATCGCCATTCATCCTCTTTCAGCGAAACATGTTCACCCTGACCCGCCTGACAATCCAACGCGCCAGGAAAGAGCGCTTGCCCCAGGTCGCCGGGAGCCTGACGTTCACCACCTTGCTGTCCATCGTGCCCTTGCTGGCAGCGAGCTTCGCGCTGCTCACGCGATTCCCGATCTTCAGGCGCTTCAAGGACGCGCTTCAGGAGCTCTTGTTGAGCAGGCTGCTTCCATCGGACTTGGCCCGCACGGTGCTGAAGTACCTGAACCAGTTCGCCGCGAACGCCAGCGGCCTGACCTGGGTCGGCTCGCTCTTCTTGCTGGCCACGGCCGTCGCGATGCTGCTGACCGTGGAGAACGCACTGAACCAGATGTGGAAGGTCCGGAAGAATCGGCCGTTTTTCAGGAGGGTCGGCTTGTACCTGCTGATGCTGGCCGTCGGGCCACCGGTTCTGGGTCTGAGCCTGTGGGCCACGTCGTATTTGCTGGGCGTTTCCATGGGCCTGATCGGCGCGCTGCCGCCATCGCTCGCATTCGTGCTCGACCTCGGGCCGCTCATGCTCGGCGTGGCTGTATTGACGAGCATGTTCTACCTCGTTCCGAATGCCAAGGTACGGCTGCGCGACGCCCTCGTGGGCGGCCTGATCGCCAGCGTGGCTTTCGAATTCGGCAAGCGCGGCTTCACCACCTACCTCGTCAAGGTGCCGACGTACAAGGCACTGTATGGGGCGTTCGCGGCTCTCCCCATGTTCTTGCTGTGGGTGTACTTCTCGTGGCTGGTCACGCTGCTCGCGGCCATGATGACGGCCAACCTGGCCCTCACCCGACGGCGAGCGACAGGCACCGTCACGCGATCACCACGATGATGACGGCCGCACCGCAGCGTCTGGCTTGCCTGTCGCTCGCTTTGCTGTCCGCCTGCAGCGGCGTGCGCCCTGCAATCATCGAGAACAGCCTCGGCATGAAGTTCGTCCGCGTGCCGGCCGGAGATTTTGTGATGGGCAGCGACGAGCGTCCCGAGAGCCTGGCGCGCATCTTTCCGCAGTACGCGCCGGAAGACCTGCAAGTCCTGGGTGACGAGGCGCCGCGGCACGCGGTGCGCATCACCCGCGCGTTCTATCTGGGCCAGCATGAAGTGACGGTCGACCAGTTCCGGCTGTTCGTCGAACGCTCAGGCTACGTGCCCGAATCCATCGCAGACGGCACCGGCGGCTATGGCTACAACCCCGCCTACGACCGCGCCAGTTCGGCGCGCGGCGACGCCTTCGAAGGGCGCAGCCCCCAATACTCGTGGCGCGACCCCGGCTTCCCCCAGGCCGGCGACCACCCCGTGGTCAACGTCAGCTGGAACGACGCTGCCGCCATGGCGCGCTGGCTCAGTCAACGCGAAGGCGTGGTCTACCGCCTCCCGACCGAAGCCGAGTGGGAATACGCATGCCGAGCCGGCAGCTCGACCCGCTACAACACCGGCGACGAACCCGCGAGCCTGCTCGGCGCCGCAGCGCTCCTGGATCTGGACACCGTGCAACGCTGGCCGTGGCGACGCCCCTATGCCTTGCCCGGCCATGACGGCCACGTGTTCACTGCTCCGGTCGGAAGCTTCGCGCCCAATGCCTTCGGGCTCTTCGACATGCACGGCAACGTGTGGGAGTGGGTCGCCGACTGGTACGGAGAACACTACTATGCAGCGTCCCATCGGGACGATCCGCAGGGGCCGGGCACTGGTGAGCTCCACGTGCGCCGCGGCGGCTCGTGGGCCACCTCGGCCTTGTACGCGCGGTCGTCCTACCGCAACTGGAATACGGCCCAGACCCGCTACGCGCTGGTGGGCATGCGCCTTCTGCGGGAGGCAAAGGCGGGGGAAGAGTGAAGCGCGGCCTTTGGCGGCCATGTCTCAGGCCGCCTGCACGGCAGCGAGCCAGAGCTGCGCTCCTTGCTGCGGCGTCGAGGCCCAGGTCACGCTGTAGGTGCCGGCCGCGCTCACCTGCCTGACGGCAACGGCGCACTGCACCAATGCACCAGCAGTCAGTACCGAATCGATCACCGTGAAGCCGTTGTCGGGCACGGCCGTCTTGTCCAGGTCGACGCCTGCATCGCCCCACCACCATGCGACGAGCAGCGCAGGGCCGGTGGTGGTGACACTGGCGCTGGTCAGGGGCTGGCCCGACAGCACCTCGCGCCACTTCACATCGCGCACCAGACCGCCTCCGGTGATCTCGACAACGCTCAGGGTCGTCTCGTCGGTGACTTTGGGCTTCGCCACGCTGACCGTGTGGTCGGCCATGCCCCGTGCCTGCTCACAGGTGTACAAGGCCGTCCCCGAGCTCGGCCACAGGGTGTAGGTGTGCGCCTCATCGCGCCGGACGAAGGCATTGCCCACGGTGTCCGTCGGCGCGACGTCAGCAAGCAAGCCCCGCCCGACGCAGGCCAACAGGGTGCTTCCGGTGGCGCGCGTGGACATGCCGGAAGCGGACAGCGATGAGGACGTCACGCCGTCAAAGTTGAAGGCGAGCGCGTGGGCGCCGAGGGCTGGCGCCGCTGGAGCAGGTGCAGGAGCAGGTGCAGGAGCAGGTGCAGGAGCGGGTGGAGGAGCAGGGACAGGGGCAGCTGCAGTTGCAACCGTTGTTGCCTGCCCGCCGCCGCCGCCGCCGGAGCCTCCGCCGCAGGCCGTGAGCGCTGCGCCCCCAGATGCCATGCTGACTGCCGCAAGCGCCCACATACGGCGCAACAGGCTGCGGCGCTCGTTCAGCAGCGCAAGCGCCGCATCGTCGGAGGGTTCGTTCATATATGCGGCTACCTCGAGTTGAGCCTGGCGGCCGTGTCACCCGTCCCGATCCAGCGGCTGATCTTGGTGTCGTCTTTCCACGTAAAGACCTGCACCCATTCGGACTCGTGCACCTTGCCGTCCGGCAGCGCTCTGCTCTTGATGCGGCCGAGGACTGTGACGTGCATGGGCCCTTCAAGGAACTCGCGAGGCTCGAACTCCAGGATCTCATCGGCCTGCGCGAGCTTTCCGAAGAATTCGGCCACCTTCTGCTTGCCCTTGCAGGTTCCGCCATAGGGCGTACCGGTTGCCGGGCTGCCGAAGAATCGCCATTCCACGTCATCTGCAAGGAGCTCCAGGAGGGCCGGAATATCGCGGCTGGCGAACGCCGCGTAGCCTTGCTTCGCGATCTCGGTGGGGGTACCCATGGCGCGTCTCCTTGTGGATGGAAGGGGCGAGTAGTTTAGTACTACATACACAGGATGCAACGCAGCGCTGCCTGTCGGCTCATGCGTGGCAATAGTCACGAAAGCGCTCGCAGCCTTCGAATACTGCGTGAAAGCAATGCGAGGTTGCGCATAAGAAGCTGATCCGGTCCTACTCAATCGCGATCGCTTCTCAGATCCTGCTGAATCTGGTTATTGCGGCGCTGAGCCCATGCATCGCGCACGAAGATGTAGTCATCGAACGCTTCGCGGCGAAACTTGTCTATGGGCAGCATCCGCGTTCGCACATTGACGATCTCCATCAATTGCAATCCGCTGGCTGCACCGCTGTCCTGGACCTGGCCGATGGGCGACAGCGGCCGGTCGCCAATGATGCCGAGCGCATCGCGCACCGTCCGCGGGCCAAGCAGCGGAAGCACCAAGTAGCGTGAGTCGCGCCAGCCCCAGGTCGCAAGTGTCTGGCCGAAGTCTTCGTCATCTCGCTTGGGCATGCCGAAGTGGGACGCGGGGTCGAACACGCCGGCGATGCCAACCGTCGTGTTGAGGGTGAACCGCCCTAGCGATCTACCCGCGTCTCCAGGACGCCCTTGCAAGGCTTGGTTCACAGCCGTTGCGGGCATGCGCAAGTTGGCAAAGAAGCGGGATACGCCCGCTTGGATGGGCTCAGGCGTGATCTTGTCGTACCCGACCGCCAAGGGACGCAGGACGAGCTTGTCGGCAACGTTGTTGAAGCCGTGCATCCTTCTGTTGAAGCCCTCCAAGTGATCGTGAACGAGTACCTGTGCATAGATCGCTTCAGCATCCAGCTGGGCTTGGCTGGGGACTCCGGTTGCGTCAAGATTGCCTGCTTCGGCAAGCGCTGGCATTGGCGTGGCGTTGGGCTGGCTATCGGCCCCCTTCGTAGCCGCCGGCTGTACCTTATCAGCGGAGGGCGCAGCCTGATACTCGACGGTGTTGCTGGCGCACGAGGTGGTGGTCAGCACGATCGCCGTAAGCAAGAGGGTTCGTAAGGCTCTCATTCAAATGCTCCGTCCAGGTGTTGCCGAGATCTCGCGAGATTGCGAGCAAGGCGACTTCCATGCTCCACTTCGACCTCTTACTGATCACTTACCGAATGCCATGCAGGGCCAAGCAAGGAGAGCAGGAAGAGCGGAAAAAGGGCGACGCAGGGCATGTCAGAGCTCCCATGGCAGGCTCGGGGGCGATTGACGAGCCGCCGCTGGACGGCGCGCAATGCGCCGTCTGAGCCACTGGACACCATCGTCCACATAGCTGTACACGACCGGAACGACGAGCAGGCTCAGCACCGTCGAGGTGATGAGGCCGCCGATCACGACGATGGCCATCGGCGCGCGGAAGGCAGGATCGCCGGACCAGCCCAGGGCGATCGGCGTCATGCCGGCGCCCATGGCGATCGTGGTCATGAGAATTGGCCGGGCTCGCTTGCGGCAACCATCGAGGATGGCCGCTGCGCGGTCCAGCCCATGGTCCCGGCGCGCGATGACGATGTAGTCGACCAGCAGGATCGAGTTCTTCGTCGCGATCCCCATCAGCATGATCAAGCCGATCATGGACGGCATCGACAGGGCCGACCCCGTCAGGAACAGGGCCAGGATGGCCCCCGGCACCGACAGCACCAGTGCGCTCAGGATCGTGCCGGGCTGTGCGAAATCTTTGAGCAGCAGCACCAGGACCATGTAGACGCATAGCACGCCGGTCAGCATGGCCACACCGAAGCCGGCGGCCAGTTCGCCAAACTCCTCGGCGTCACCCAGCGCACCGCGTTCAATGCCGTGGGGCAACCGCTGCAGGCTGGGCAGTGCCGAAATCGCCCGCTCCACGTCGCCCAAGGGCAGGCCGTTGAGTTGCACCTCGATGTTGATGTTGCGCTTGCGGTCATGCCGGGTGATCTCCGACGGACCGCTGCCCACATCAAGCGTGGCGACGTTCTCCAGCGCCACGGGCCCACGCGCACCGGGAACGGGCAAGCGCTTGAGCGTGTCGATGTCTTGGCGCGCCGCATCGTTCAACCGCACCATGACAGGCACCTGCCGTTCGCTCAGGTTCAGCTTGGCGAGTTCCTGCGAGTAGTCGCCGACCGTTGCGACGCGAAGCGTCTCGGCAATCGTCGAGGAGGTGACGCCCAGGTCTGCGGCACGTGCGAAGTCCGGCCGAACCGTCAGTTCGGGCCGCACCAGGCTGGCGGTGGACGTCATTGCGCCGATGCCGGCGATGGCGCGCAGTTCGCGCTCGACCTGCAGCGCGGTGCGCTCGAGCACCCGGCTGTCCTCGCCCGCCAGAACCAGGACATAGCTGCTGGAGCCGCCCATCCCGACCGCAACGCGAACTCCTGGCAACCCGGCCAGCGACTCGCGCAGTTGCCCCTCGATGTCCTGCCGCGTCAGCCCACGGCGCTCCTCGCGCGGCGTCAGCTTCAGCGTGAGCACTGCCGTGCGCACGTTCGATGCCGACGCGGCCGCCGCATCGCCCGGGCCACCGTCACCGCTGCTGCCGCCGCCAACGGCCGTATAGACCAGCTGCACGTGCGGGTTCTGCATGAGCTTCAGGCGCGCCCGCTCGGCCACGGCGACCGTGTCGGCCAGTTCGCTACCGGGCGGCAAGGTGAGCGTCACCTCGGTCTGAGGGTCGTCGTCCAACGGCATGAAGGTCGTGGGCAGCAGCGATGCAAGGCCCAGTCCGCCGACGAACAAGGCCGTGGCCGCAACGACGGTCGCCGCACGGCGTTGCAGGCACCAGCGCGCCATGTCCAGGTAGCTCGTCATCCAGGTCGGCTCCGGCGCAACCCGCTGTGTCGGCGCCTTCAGCAGGTAGGCCGCCATCATGGGCGTCAGCAGGCGAGCAACGACGAGCGAGAAGAACGCCGAGATCGCCGCCGTCCAGCCGAACTGCACGAAGAACTTGCCGGGCACTCCGCTCATGAACGCGGTGGGCAAGAACACGGCAATCAGCGTGAACGTGGTGGCGATGACGGCCAGGCCGATCTCGGCGGCGGCGTCCATCGACGCCTGGAAAGGCGTCTTGTCCATCAGCAAATGGCGCTCGATGTTCTCGACTTCGACGATGGCGTCGTCAACCAGCACTCCGACTACCAGCGACAGGGACAGCAGCGTGACGATATTGAGCGTGAACCCCATCCAGTGCATGAGTGCGAAGCTGGGGATCACCGACAGCGGGAGTGCCACCGCCGCGACGAAGGTCGCGCGCCAGTCGCGCAGGAAAAGGAACACCACCAGCACGGCTAGCGCTGCTCCTTCGTAGAAGAGACCCATGGACACTTCGTAGTTCTCGGCGACCTGGTCGATGAAGTTGAAGGCCTCGGTGATCGTGATCTCCGGATGCTTGGCCCGCATCTGGGCCAGTGCGTGGCGCACGCCGTCCGCGACGTCGAGCTCGCCGGCGCCCTTCGCGCGCAC
This sequence comes from Variovorax sp. Soil_C_33, assembly GCF_057656935.1. NCBI lineage: Bacteria > Pseudomonadati > Pseudomonadota > Betaproteobacteria > Burkholderiales > Comamonadaceae > Variovorax > Variovorax sp. Soil_C_33. The sequence continues at coordinate 235,070 of NZ_JBDGJK010000008.1, read as the reverse complement.
GATCTCGAAGCCGACCACCGGCGCACCGTCGAGGAAGGCGGCCGAGCGCGGCTCGGCGACCGAGTCCTTCACTGTCGCGACCTGATCGAGTCGAATCCTGCGCCCGTCACCAAGCGCAAGCTCGATCGCCGCCATGTCATTGGCGGATTGCACCGTGGCCAGCGTGCGCACGGACTGCTCGGTGCCACCCAAGCTGACGCGGCCCCCGGAGGCGTCCTGCTGCACATGCTGCAATTGCCGCGATATGTCGGCCGCCGTCGTGTGCAGCGCGAGCAGGCGGTCGGGGTCGAGATCCACACGCACTTCGCGACTGACGCCGCCCACGCGGGTGACGGCGCCGACGCCCGGCACAGCCAGCAGCGTTCGTGCGACCTCGTTGTCGACGAACCACGACAGCGCCTCGTCGTCCATGCGAGTGGAGGCGACGGTGTAGGTCAGGATCGGCGAATCAGCGATCTCTGCCTTCTTGATCACCGGATCGCGCAGATTGGCTGGCAGCTCGGAGCGCACGCGCGAGACGGCCGCGCGCACGCCGTCCACGGCCTCCTGGGTGGGCTTGCCGAGCCGGAACTCGACCGTGATGTTCGCCTCTCCATCGCTGAGACTGCTCTTGATGTGCTTGACGCCTTGCAGTGTCGCGAGGGAGTTCTCGATCTTGCGTGCAACCTCGGCTTCCATCTGGGAGGGGGCGGCTCCAGGAAGCGAGGCCGTCACCGTGACCGTGGGCAGGTCGATGTCGGGGAAACTCTGGACCTTCATGGCCGGGAAGGCCATCAGCCCCGCGAGCGTCAGCAGCACGAACAACAGAATGACCGGGATCGGGTTGCGGATGGCCCACGAAGAGACGTTCAGGTTCATCGCGCGCCCCCGCTGCTAGTCAGCGTCAGGCGCTGTGGTGTCGATGGCGATCCCGCAGGCGGCGCGACTTCTGGCCCACTGGTCACGCGCACGAGGTCGCCATCGCTCAGGAAGGCCGCGCCCGAGACGACCACGCGATCTTTCACATCGAGGCCACCGACGATCTCGATGCGATTGCCCGATCGGCGACCTGGCGTCACCTTGGTCTGGATCACCCGGGAATCCGGCCCGACGCGCATCACGTAGCTGAAGCCCTCGCGCAACTGCACCGCGGTTTGCGGCAGCGTCTTCACCTCGTTCGAGCCGATCTCGAACTCGCCGCGCGCGAACATTCCGGCGCGCGCGGTGTCGCTCGACGGGAGGTCCACGTAAGCCAGGCCGTTGCGAGTCTGGATGTCGATCGCGGGCGCGAGCATCCGCAACCGGCCCTCGATGACATCCGCTCCGGTCGCCGTGATCCTGACCTTCTGTCCGGGTTTGAGCTTGAGCAAGTCCGCGGCGGCCACCTCGGCGCGCCATTCGAGCCTGCCGCCCCGGATCAGACGGAACAACTCCTGGCCAGCCGGCACCACGGCCCCGACGGTTGCCGCACGCGCGGAGACGACACCGTCATCCGGAGCGGCAATCCGGGTCTGGGCGAGACGCAGTTGCTGCATTCTCTCGACAGCCCGGGCAGCATCCAGTTTTGCCCGCGCCCTGCGCTCCGCGTTGATGTACTGCTGAATCTGCTGCGCTGACAAAGCGCCGCTTTCCTTCAGTGCGCGGGCGCGCTCGGCATTGGCGGCGGCTTCGGCGAGCGCCACATCGGCCTCGGCGACGGCCGCGCGGCTTTGCGCCAGTTCGGCTTCCACCGTATCGGCGGCGAAAGTCGCCAGCGGCTGTCCGCGGCGCACCATGTCCCCCACATTGACCTTGACTTCAATCAGGCGCAGGCCGTTGGCCTCGGTGCCGATACTGGCTTCCTGCCACGCCATGATGTTGCCGTTGGCGGAGACCCGGATGGGGAATGTCGCGGGCTGCAGGCTGGCAACGGCCACGGTCAAGGAAGACTGTCCCGCGGCACGCACTGCGGCTTCTTGCGCAGATGCGTCGGGTACCTCCCATGCAAGCGAGAATGTGATGGCGGCGACGCTGAGTGCGATGCCGGCCCCGGCGAGCTCGAGCGTGTTGGATGTTTTCATTTTCAGTTCCGGAATTCGGTGCCTTGAACGCGTGGCGCCCACAAACGCACACACCACGCGGCAATGAATGCAGATGCCAGCACGTCGCTCGGGAAATGTTCGAGCGTCAGAACGCGGCAGAGACTTGCGATGGTCGCCAGCACCAGCAGCGGCGCGCGCCACGCTGGCAGGAGGTGCGCCAGCACGCAGGCCACGGCGAATGCCGTGAGAGCGTGACTGGAGGGAAATGAATTGAAAGGTGATCCGATGAACGGCGTGGAAACGCCATAGTGGCCATGTTCCAGGAGCATGCTCGGGCGGGCCCGCGCCACGACGTGCTTGAGAGCCAGGGTGATGAGGCCGCCCGTCAGCAGGGTGAGCAACATCAGGAGACTTCCTCGCCTCGCACGCTCGCACAGGGGTCTCCAGCGCTGTGTCACCGGCAACGCGATCGCAACGCGGCTTGCTCCATAAGTGCTCAACGCAATGATGGCAAAGACGCTGGCGTCGGCGACCCCGCTCACGTCGTCGAAGAATTCATCGAGCGCTGGCGTCAGGTGGCCATCGATGGCCTCGACGATCGCGGCATCCAGCCAGATCGCCAGAACCGCCAGAATGGCCAGCGTGGTCGAGACGCCAAGTAGGTTGTCGATAGTGGCGAGAGCATGCTTGCGTGATGTGGTCATGCTCAATGCCTTGGGTTGTTCGACGCCGCGAGGGCGTCGGCGCTGGCAGTGGCCTTGTGGCTGGCACGCCGTTCCTGCGGCGTCGGCGACCATCCGCCGCCCATCGACCGATAGAGAGCAATCCAGGCAAGCAAGCGCTCGCGGCGCAGTTCGATCAACGTGCTTTGCGCGGCCACCAGGCTGCGGCGCGCGTCTTCCAGGTCGAACAGGCTGGCTGCGCCAGCGCCGTAGCTCGATGCGCTGGCCCGATACGAGCGTTCAAACCCGTCGCTGGCGACCTTGGCGCTTTCGCCGCGCTGTGCCGTGCTCTCCAGCGTGACGAGTGCGCCTTCCACCTCCTGGATCGCCGTGCGCAGACGTGCCGCATAGACCGTGGCGGCAGCTTCGTAGCGGGTTCTTGCGGCCTCTGCATTGGCCCGCCGCGTGCCCCCGTCGAACAGCGGAAAGGTGATGGCGATAGGGCCGACGCTCCAGATCGTTCCGTCGGTGCTGACGCCGAGACTGGATACGCGCGTGGCGCCAATACTGCCCGCCAGCGTGATGCGAGGCCAGCGCTGGGCATTGGCTTGCGTCGAGTCAGCGCTGGCGGCAACGACGTTCCTTGCAGCCGCATGGATGTCAGGGCGCTGCGCGAGCAGTTCTGCCGGCACGGTCTGCACGCTGAACTCGACCGGTCGAGGCAGTTGCGCAACCTTCTCGGCGAGTTGGCCCCGCAGGGCCGGCTCGTCCAGGGCGGTCAAGGCCACGAGCGCCTTGACCAGCAGATCGCACTGCGCCTTGCGTTCCTCCACGGCCACTTCGCCTTGGGCCGCACTGGCGCGTGCCAGATCCGCTGTCGCAGGCGCCCGAATGCCGCCGGCCGCCGCCAACTCGGTGAGGCGGGACGTCTGTGCACGGGAGGCTGCATCGATTCGGGCTTGCTCAGCGTGCGCCTCGCAGGCCCGCAGTTCGACATAGTTCCTCGCCACGTCGGCCGCGACCGAGACCCGCGCGTCGTGCCAGCCCGCCTGGCTTGATGCAAGCCGCGCTTCGGCCGAAGCGCGGCCGGCGCGATTGGCTCCAAAGAGATCCAGCTCCCAGGCGGCCTGCAGGCCCAACGACGAGACGTTGCCAACAGGGGCAGCCAGTTCCGAGCGCCCCCTCGTGGCGCTTGCGGCGATGTCCAGCGAAGGCAGCAGCGCCGCGCCGCTGGTCACGTGCGACGCCCTGGCATTAGCGATGTTCGCGGCGGCTTGTGCAAGTGTCGGACTGGCGCGCTGAGCCGCCTCGATCAGGCGAAGCATGAGCGGGTCGTCGAACTGCGACCACCACTGCCTCAGATCACCGATCCGTCCGCCGTGTGGTAGCGGAGCATGCCATTGCGCGGGGAGCTGCGCGGCGCTTCCCGGCGCCAGGGCCGGTGCGGTCGACGCGCAACCGGCGAGCACGAGCAGCAAGCCAATGGCAGCGCACGCCTCAAGGCGGCGGGCGACTTGGCGTGGCTCGTGCAACGGAGCCGATAAGCGGGCGTGTTGAAACCTGGATTGGACGTTCATTGATTGGGCTTGTTGAGGCTCGCGAGCCTTCGCCTTGATCTGCAATGGAACGTGACTGTCTGGCCGTGCGACTTTCGCAACACTTACCGGGAACGCGGTCAACCGCCGCGAGCGCTGGCCCCAGATCGGGTAAGTGTTCGGTAAGACGAGGAGCTGGAGCATGGGGACTTTCAACACCCGATGAGGAACCAACTCATGCCGCCTTCCCTAGTTCTCGCCCCTCGCTTCCAGCCAAGCGCAGTCAACCTGGCCCGTGTCTCCGCTCTCGCAGCCGTATTGACCTGCGCCGCTCCGGCGTTCGCCCAGCAGCCTCCTGGCAAGGACGAGCCCGAAGGGTCCTCCTGGGGCCTGGGGCTGGGCGTCGTCAGCGGGCAGAAGGCCTATAAGGGAACGGATCGCGAGACCAGAGCCTTGCCCATGCTCTCCTACGAAAACCGGTACGTGAAGCTGTCGGGCCCGAACCTGGAGTTGAAGCTGCCCGGACTCGAGTTGAGTGACTCGCAGCGCCTCAACTTCGGCGTCGTGACCAAGCTGTTCGGCGGCGGTGGCTACGAGGCCAGCGACTCGCCAGCCCTGGCCGGCATGGCTGAGCGCAAATCCAGCGTCTGGGCTGGCGCCAAGGTGGAGTGGGAAAATGACGTGGCCGACGTCAAGCTGGAGTTGCTGGGCGACGCCTCGGGCAAGAGCAAAGGCCAACGCGTTGTTCTGGGCTTGGAGCGCAAGTGGATGCTGAGCCCCAAGCTGATGCTGGTGCCTCAAGTGGGCGTCGAATGGGTAGACAAGAAGTACGTGGACTATTACTACGGGGTGCGCGCCAGCGAGGCAACGGCGGGGCGTGCGGCCTACGTCGGCAAGGCCACGGTCAACCCGGAGATCAGCCTGACCGGCATTTACCGTTTTGACAAGCAACAGTCGCTAATGCTCAATGTCGGCGTGAAATCCCTGGGCAAAGAGATCAAGAACAGCCCCATCGTTGGGCGCTCGACCGAGAACCGCGTGATGCTGGGCTACATGTACCGCTTCTGATGAGCCGAATACTCCTGATCGAAGACCATGAGCGAATGGCACAGCTGATACGCAAGGCCCTGTTGGCCGCGGGAATTGGCGTCGACGTGAGCGACCGCATCAACGCCGCATGGTCTGCAGTCCAGCAGATGCCTTACCAGGCCTTGGTCCTTGATCGGGGATTGCCGGACGGGGATGGACTCGTCTTGCTGCAGAAGCTGCGCGGCGCCGGTTTCCGCGTGCCTTGCCTCGTGTTGACGGCACGCGATGCGCTGCATGACCGCGTAGAAGGCCTCGAAGCAGGCGCCGACGACTACCTTCCCAAGCCGTTCGCCATGGACGAGATGGTGGCACGAGTGCGGGCGTTGCTGCGCCGCCCCGTGGAACTCCGCCCGCTCGATCCCTGTCACGGTGATTTGACGCTGCATTCAGCCGCCAGCGTTCTGTGCTGCGGGGACGAAAGGGTCGGCCTCGCCCCGGCGGAAGTGCACATCATGCTGTTGCTCTTGCGCAAGCATGAGGAGGTCGTGCGTCGCAATGCACTGGAGGCAGCGGCATGGGGGCTGAGCGAGGCGGTCACACCGAACGCGCTGGATGTGGCCCTTCATCGTCTTCGCCGGAAGCTGCTTGCCATCGGTTCACGGCAGCGGATCGTCAACGTCAGAAGTCTTGGCTATGCGCTCCGTGAAGACGATTCGGCTCAGTAGCCTTGGCCTGAAGGTCCTGGCGGCCTATGTCGTCGGCGCCCTCTTGAGCATCGCGCTGGCTGTCGTGGCCGCGGTCTGGATGGTCCAGCACGACGTGCTGGCTGACTTGGAGTTGCGGGAGCGCGTTGGGACGCTCGCGAAAAAGATCAAGTTCGACGCCAACGGCAAGCCTGTCGAACTTGATGCCAGCGAGGCCGATCTGGACTGGCTGTACGACAGCCTCCCCCAAGAGACCGCCTATCGCGTGCTGGATGCAGCGGGGAACGTGGCGCTCGTTTCGAAGGCTGGGGAGGCATTTTGGCCACGTAGCGGCAGCGGGCCTCGCCTGGAGCGAGACGGCTTTGTCTTCGAGCGTGACGGAGTGACCCTGCACGGTGCCACCGAGCCTTTCGAGCATCAGGGTCGGCAGTGGTACCTGCAGTTCGCCACCAGCGAACGCCTCATGAAGCTCATCCAGCACAAGTTTGCGCTGCCCTACATGGGAACCGGCATCGGCATCTTCAGTGCAGTGCTGATCGTCGCCTTCGGCCTATGCGCATACGTGACGCTGCGGTACGCGCTCAAGCCGCTGCGCGACATCTCCGAAGCCGCGGCGGCCATCTCGCATAGATCGCTTCATGCGCGGCTGCAAACCGAGGCGATGCCTGCGGAGATCAGCCCGCTAGTCGCCAGCTTCAACCAGGTGCTGGAACGGCTCGAGCGCGGCTATCGGCTGCAGCAGGAGTTCCTCGCCAACGCGGCGCACGAGCTGAAGACGCCGCTGGCCTTGATTCGTGCGCAGATCGAGTTGCCGGTCGACGACACAAGTACCCGCGACTCGCTTCTGAGCGACGTGGACTACATGACGCGCCAAGTACAGCAGTTGCTTCTTCTGGCTGAAGCCAGTGAAGCGAACAACTACAGCTTCGCCCTCGTGACGATGCCGAATTTGGTCCAGGAGGTCGTCGCCTACCTGCAACGAATGGCAGACACGGCCGGTGTGCGCCTCACGGTATCGGATACAACGGGTGAGGTCAGGTGGCAGGCAGATCGCGGGGCACTGTTCACGCTGCTGAAGAATCTGCTGGAGAACGCTATTCAGCATGCACCTGCGAAGACCGTTGTCAGCGTGGAGATCCAAAGCGATACAGTGATCGTGCGGGATCGCGGGCCTGGCGTCGATGCCGTGCAACTACCCCTGTTGTTCGAGCGATTCTGGCGCGCGGCACATCGGCGTGACCACGGCGCAGGACTGGGGCTGGCCATTTGCCAGGAGATTGCTCTGGCGCACGGATGGAGTCTGACGGCCGAACGGGCTGAACCGGGACTGCAGTTTCGGCTGTGGAATGAGGCGGGGAGCCAGACCAGTCCACGGAGTCGCCGTGGGTTTGGTTGCTCCGAACTCGGCGCGGACTCAACTTCGGGTGTCTGATGTTTCCGGCCGACGGATGATGAAGGCACACAACTTGGCGCGCGCTGCACGGGATGCCAGTGTGGCGCGCCTTTGCCTAGTACATGCTGGTCGATGGCGACTTCACCTGGTGGCGCGGCGCAACGTTTCTCACGGAAGTTGACGCTTCGGCAAGCCGCGCCGCCGCGCCACATGGGACCGATCTACCCGAATCCAGAGATGTCGGCCTTGGACAGATCGAGGACCTTCAATCCCGAGACGGGCGCGGCGCTCATGAAGTTTCTTCATTCAACTCGGCTTCAGGCCGGCGGATCAGGCGGCCCCGTCTCTCCTTCTTCGCGATCACGAAGGTATTGAGCTCTGCGCCCGACTTCGCCAGCGGATCGATCCCCCGATCGAGCAGCTTCTCCTGGACGTCCGGACGCGCAAGGGTCCGGGTGAGTCTGATTTTTCGCGATAAGCAAGAGAACTCGGCGAGTCGCCTTCGCCGGTCGTCGCCGTGCCGCAGTTCCGCTTCGCAGCGTCAGCGGCCTTGCGGTCGACCACGTCGAACTTCCGCAACCAGTCTTCCCATCGAAGACGGCACCATCGGCGCCGACAGCCTCGAAAGCCTCGGCTTCCTGATGGCCGAACTGGGCGATCTGGCCGCAGCCTGCATGACCCTCGCCGCACACTGCCGGCGTGCCGCGGGAATCTGCTGAACCGGTTGTCGACATGTTTTCGCTCATCGGCGGCATGCCTCCTGCGGCGACTACGCTTTGAAAGCGAACGCGGTCAGGTCCCCCGCAGCTTCGCCGGGTGCGAGGTGAATCAGGGTGAGGGAGGTCCAGCGTATTTCCTGCTCCAGCCCTGTCCGAATCAGCTGCAGCCCCGTCAGCCCCTTCAAGAGACTCTGGAACTCGTCCCCCAGCGTGTTGCCAAAGGCCGTGCCCTGCTGGGCGTACTCCATGCCGTCTCGAAGAGCCGCTTCCGAGGCCGAGCGCCGACGGCCGCCGTGGGTAGCACGGTATAGCTCGACCAGCAGGCGCGCGTGTTCATCCGTCAACTGCACTTTCTCCGGGCCGAGGACGGTGCCCAGTGCTGCAGTGAGTGCCGCGAGGGTCGCACCAGCCCGCCTCGAAGCGGCGCCAAGGGCGTCGAGCAGCGTTCCCACCAGCATCCAGCTGGGCAATCGCAAACGCCGCGGCTGACGGTCGCCCACGACATCCCACATGGCCACTTGGACCGCGGCCGCCAGGTTTCCCGTCAAGTAGCCGGCTATCCCGAGTACGGAGGGCCAGGGGTGAATCTCGTTGCAGAAGTCGGTGATTTCACTCAATCGCTCGCGGCCGGTCGCGAGCGCCTCGAGCACTGCGCGAAAGACAAGTTGGTCGTTCTCCGTGGGCTCGGGCTGCCACGCGCAGGTCAGCATGCTCTCGACCCGGGGTGCGAGGTCATCCAGGACGCCGCGGCGCAGGACCCAAAGCATTCGCTTTCCGCTGGATGTGATGAGGGTCTGCGGCTGAAGCGCGTTCCAGAGGTCGATCTGGCTTCGCGGAGGCAGCTTGGCCATGACAGCATCGAAGGCGGCCTGGCACGAAGCCACCAGCCCGATGTACTCGGGGAGATTCAGACGGCGCTCGCCTCGAGAGAACGCGTCCTCCCCCCTAGCCCGGGGCATGGTGGCGTTGCGACGCGGAGTTCATCCCGGTTGCAGCGGGCAGCGCGGGAGGCGAATGCTGAAAACGCATCCGGTGCCCGGCACGTCTCGAACAGTCAACGTGCCGGAGTCGGCTTCTACGCTCTGCCGGGCGATGCAAAGACCGAGACCCAGGCCTGACTTGTCATTGCTGCTTTGATTGAAGGGGATGAACATCTTGGCGACACTTTCGGCCGACAGTCCCCCGCAGTGGTCCTCGACTTCGATGAGGACGTGCTCTCCCACTCCGCGGGCCGTCAGCATGACCTTTGTGTGAGAGCGAGTGAACTTGAACGCGTTCTGCAGGAGATTGGTCAACGCGGCGAGCAAGAGTTCGCGGTTCGCGCGAACGCCCAGAAGAGGGTCTACCGGTGCGACCTCGAGGGCGCAGCCTGCGGCGCTTGCATTGAGTTGGGCCGCGTTTTCGGCGTCCGTGATCAACGAGGATACTGAGAATGCATGGCGTTGCTCCGGTGCGCTGCTGCGTACCTCGGCGAGCGACCGATTGATGAGATTTCCAAGCGATGAAAGGCTGCGCTTCAGGACGGCTCCAGTGGCGCCGCCCACTGTCATGTTGCCCAACTCAAGGGCTCGGACCGCGAGAATTGCCGTACCCAGGGAGTTGCGCAACTCATGAACCAGGAAGCCGAGACGCTCGTGCGCATCGACGTCTTGCTGCCGGGCAATCTGTGTGTCGCGTTGAAGACTGAACTCTGTGACAGCGTCGGCGATGGCATTGTCCAGGCATCGATTCAGGGTGCGGAACTCCCCGATGGCGAATGGCGCGTCTCTCTCGAATGCCAAATCAGTGATTGCCTGGCAGACGTCGCCGTAGTCGTGAACGACCTGATCGACTGAATAGCCAAGCTTCAGCAGTTCTCTTCCATGCGCAGCGGCGCTCAGGCCCAGTTCGGACAAGGCCAGCGAATCCCCGCCCGAGGCCCCCGAGATTCTGATGCCTTCCTCAGCTTCGTCGGCCTTTTCCGCTGCAAGTGTTCTTATCAGTTGGTCAAGAAACAATGGAACGCCATTGGCAAGCTGTTGTTCAGTTGCGGCTCGTCTGGGTCTCTGCGCAACCTTGGTCTTGCAGCGTGAGATCAGCTCATCTCGGTTGTTGATCAAGAATCTGTGCATCATGGAACGCCTCGCGAGCTTCTAACGCACTTCACCTCGACGAACGCCGAACTCTCGTTCTTCTCTTCTACGACTTCAAGCGCCACGAGTCCGTGCGGTAGCGCACAGAGAAGTTCCGGCTCGCGCAGTCCAGGCGCGTCACATGGGGGTATCTCTTGGCGCATTGCAGAAGTCAAAAAACCCGTCCAGCTCGGTCGATTTGTCGAAGACGGCATCGGCACCCAGAGCCATGCATCGCGCACGCATGTCGACCGTGCAGTAGTTCGTGAGGATGACCACGCGTTGGTGCGGCTGTCGGTGGTCGCACCCTTTCAGAACACCGAGCCCTGACCCATCCTTGAGAAAGAGGTCGACCACCGCCAGGTCCCAGGAGCCGTCATGGCCATCGAGCCATTCGCTCGCGTCATGCTCGCCTTCGGCAAACCCGACGACCCTGCAGTTGGAAAGATCGTGCAGCGCAGGAATCAAGTTTTCCCTGATGGTCGCATTGTCCTCAACGAGATAAGTGATGGCTGCCACAGACGCACGCCTTGGAGAGAAGGGAGCCTATGGCGCCTGATTCACGCAGGGATGTGCGTGGGCATGCTGCCCGACTCCTTGTGGGACCGACACCTGCGGACAGGCGCAAGTGGCTTAAGCCTTGAACGTCGTGCCGCCCGCGTTGTCGAGCTCGAAGACCGCGTTGCTCGTCTCCTCACCGGCCTACAACTTAAAGAGTAGTACTTTTTTATTGTTTCTTGCGTATGCAAGGACTAAGCTGGCGCCCGTCGGATGAAGACAAAAAAGGAGGAACGATGACCACCGTTCCATCGGCGCGAGCCTTGCGCGGCCTTGCCAGCGCGTCCCTGATGTTCCTGGCCTGGTGCGGCGGTGTCGACGGAGGCGGCGGCAGAGCGCAGGGCGCCGACGCGGCGCTCAGCACGTCCGCATCTTCCAACAGGCCGGCACCACCGGACGGAGTGGCGGCGGTCCTGACCAGTCCGACGCCCGGCATCAAGTTCGCCAGCCGCAGCGCGACCTTCGTCTGGACCAATACCGGCGCCAACCAGTACGGCTTCACGATCCAGTCGACCTCCGGGGCGACGCCGGTGGTCGACACCGTGACCAGCGCGACCACGCTGACGGTGACGAACCTGCCCATCGACGGCGCGGGGCTCGTAGTCCGGCTGCGCTCCCGATTCAAGGGAAAGTGGCTGCCACCCAACGAGTACGGCTTCACGGCAGCCGGATACACCGCGGCGCAATCCACCGCGGCCGTCAAACCGTGGTCCGATCCGATAGCGCTGCCGCTCGTGCCTGCCTCGGCCGCCAACCTGCCGGACGGCAAGCTGCTGTTGTGGGCGGCGCGCTCGCCCACCAGCTTCAGCTCGAGCAGCAGCGAGGCCTACACCTACACCTCGGTGTTCGACCCCGTCACGCGAACGTCGAGCCCGATGACGGTCACGGCCACCGGCCACCAGATGTTCTGCCCGGGCCTCAGCATGCTGGCCGACGGCAGCGTGCTGGTCACCGGCGGCAGCGATGCGACGAAGACCTCGATATACGACCCGGCATTGGGAGGCTGGGCGACGGGTGCGCAACTCGGGATCGCGCGTGCCTACCAGTCCAGCACGACGATGTCCGACGGCTCGGTCTTCACGGTCGGCGGCTCATGGAACGGCGGGCTCGGCGGCAAGTACGGCGAGGTGTGGTCGGCCAGCACCAGGACCTGGCGCACGCTGGCCGGCGTACCGGCCAACATGCCGGACGCGAGCAATGTCTCCAACCCGCCGCTGGCCGGCCCGGACGCGGCCGGGGTCTACCGCGGCGACAACCACATGTGGCTGTTCGGCGCCGCCGGCGGCTGGGTGTTCCACGCCGGTCCGGCCGCAGCGATGCACTGGATCGACACGCGCGGCAGCGGTGCCATCCTGCAGGCCGGCCCGCGCAGCGACGACCCCTACGCCATGACCGCCGGCGCCGTGATGTACGACGTCGGCAAGATCCTCAAGTTCGGCGGCGCGCCGAACCACGACAGCGGCAACGCCTTCAATACCGCCTACATCATCGACATCAATGCGGGCCCGCCGAACCCAGCTACCGTGCGCAAGGTCTCGCCCATGGCCTACGGCCGCACCTTCGTCAACAGCGTGGTGCTGCCCAACGGCGAGGTGTTCGTGATGGGCGGCCAGACGCAGCCCGTGACCTTCTCCGACTCCTACAGCGTGCTGGCCGCCGAGCTGTGGAGTCCGGTGTTCGAGCGCTTCATCACCCTGCCGCCGATGCAGAAACCGCGCAACTACCACAGCGTGGCCTTGTTGCTGCTGGACGGACGCGTGCTGGCGGGCGGCGGCGGGCTGTGCGGCTGCCCTGCCGACCACCCGGACGCGGAGATCTATACGCCGCCCTACCTGCTGGCGCCGGACGGAACGCCCGCGCCGCGACCGGCCATCACGGCAGCGCCGGCCACCGCCACATGGGGCAGCCAGATCGCCGTGGCCACCGACCGCGCGGCGGCCAGCTTTGCACTGGTGCGCATGGCGTCGGCCACTCACTCGGTCAACACCGACCAGCGTCGCATCCCGCTCTCCTTCACCGGCACGGCAGGCAACTACCAGCTGGGCATTCCGGCCGATCGCGGCGTGGTGCTGCCGGGCAACTACATGCTGTTCGCGCTGGACGGCAGCGGCGTGCCCAGCGTGGCGCGCACGATCAATATCCGGTAGTGACCGGCGCGCTTCGCAAACCAAGGCTCCCGATGGCGATGGCGTTGGCCCTCGCAACCGCACTGGCCGCGGGCCCGGCGTGCCGCGGGTTGCGCGAGCCCGCGGTGCCGGCCTCGGTGGCGCGCGGCGCGCGCCTGTTCGACGGTACCGAGCCGCTCGCCGGCACGCTGTCCGGCCACAGCGCGCCGCTGCCTGTCGTGGCGACGCGCTGCATCCAGTGTCACACCGGCCCTGGTAAGTCCAGCGCCGCGGTCTCCGATTTCGCGCCGCCGCTGGACCGGCGCCAGCTGCGCGAAATCCGCGCGCGCCGGGGCGGCCCGCCCGTCGCGTACGAGCAGGCGAGCTTCTGCCGCACGCTGCGCACCGGCGTCGATCCCGCCCACATCGTGTTGCCGCGAGCGATGCCGCGCTTCGATGCCGACGAGGGCCAGTGCGCGGCCTTGTGGGACTACCTGACGCAGGCCGCCCCCGAATGAACGCGCATCGCCCGCTCGTCCCGTCCCGGGGTGCGTCCCTCGGGCGCCGCCACCTGCTGGCCGCCGGTGCGCTGGCGTGGCTGGGGGTGCCGCCGGCCGCCCGTGCCAAGGCCGGCGTCGGCCCGGTGATGCCGCCCGTGACCGTTCCGGCCTTGCCGCTGCGTCGCCACGACGGCGCCGCGCCGACGCTCGCGGCGCAGCTGCGCGGCGCCCCGACCGCCGTTCAATTGATGTTCACCGGCTGCAGCACGGTCTGCCCGATCCAGGGTGCCTTGTTCTCGGCGCTGCAGGCTGCACTGCTGGCCGAGCGCGATGCGGCGGCGCGCCTGCTGTCGCTGAGCATCGACCCACTGGCCGACGACCCCGCCGCCCTGAGCGCCTGGCTGCGGCGTTTCGGCGCCAGGCCTCTATGGAGCGCGGCGGCGCCTGCCCCCCAGGCGCTCGACCCGATGCTCTCGCTGTTCAATGGGGGCGCAGCCGCGGGCGACCGCCATACCGGCCAGGTTTATCTGTTCGATCGCCACGCCCGGCTGGTCTGGCGTACCAGCGAGCTGCCGCCGGCGGCCGAGGTCATGGCCGCGCTGCGGGGCCTTGCGTAGCTCTGCCCCGAGCACCCTTCCTGCTGCCCTCGGCGCGCGGGCTCTCCGTACCCGCCGAGGCACTGCCGCCGTTCGCCTGGTCGACCCACTGCAAAGCGTCCACATAGGACATGAAGCGGTGGAGGTACTCCGGCGACAGCTCGCGCATCAACGTCAGCGATTGGTGCACGAGGCGGTGCGAGTTGAGGGGGCCGGCATTCTCCGGCACCTTTGCCTGCGACTGGGCCAGCCGTCTATCGGCGCTGAGCCTCGACCAGGTGTTTCTGAAATAGTCGAGCGTCTTCGAGTCGAGCGCCGCGTCGTCCCGATGCGATGACGCATGACGGGCGACATGGTCGACGAGCGCCGCGAGCGCGCCGCGCTGGGGCTGGCCTGGCTGCGCCGCGGTGTCGTCGTCCGCGCACTGCGCTCTTTGGAGATCCTCGCCATAGGCCGTGAGCAGCTCGACCACCTTGGCGTCCAGCATGCGTCGCGCGTCGCCGCTGTGGTCCGCCGCGCGTCGGGCCAGCACCTCGATGAAACGAAAGCGGACCGGATTGAAACGATGGTCGCCGCGCTCGCGCCATGCCTCGATCATGGCCGCGGTTTCGCCTGCCTCTTCGCTATCCACGGGGCTTCGTGCCTGCATTCGAAGGTCTCGGCGTGGGCGCCATTTCCACGCGCCGGTTCCTGGCGCGTCCGTCGGCATCGGCATTCGACGCCACCGCCTGCTCGGCGCCGAAGGCCGCGGCAAAGACCGAGGACGACGGAACCCCTTCCTCGATCAAGGCGCGGGTCACCGTCAAGGCCCGCTGAGCGGACAGCTCCCAGTTGTCGGCGAACTGGCGGTTGCCTCCGCGCACCTGCCGGTCGTCGGTGAAGCCGCTCACCATCAGGATCTCGTCGCGGGCCTGGAGGTAGGCGGCCAGCGGTGCGCTCAGGCTCTTCAGCAGTTGCCGGCCCTCGGGCTGCAGCTCGGCGGAGTTGAGGGCGAACAGCACGCTGCCGCTGATGCCGATGCGCCCGTCGTTCAGCGTCACCCGGCCTGCCGCCAAGGGGCCCGCCAGGGCTTGCTCGAGGGCCTGCAGGCGCTGCGCCGCCGCCTGCCGCTGCTTGACTTCGGCTTCCAGCCGGGTCGTGAGGTCCAGCTGCATGCCGACCACGCACACCAGGATCAGCACGAACGCGCCCAGCAGGCCCGACATCAGATCGCCGAAGACGGCCCACACCGGGACCGTCGGCTCCACGCCGGCGTCGACGTCCTCGCCCATCACGCTTCGCTGCCCACGGCGGCCTGCCTGCCGGCGAGCTGCTGCAGATCCTCGACGATCTGCTTCTGCGACAGGATGCTGAGGTCGATGACCTCGCGGGCCTGCGCCACGTAGTAGTCCAGCTGCTCGTCGCTGCGCGCGATGGATTTGCCGAGCGCGCTCTCGATGCGCTGCAGATGGGCCACCAGCTTGTCGTTCGATTGAGTGAACAGCTGCACGGCAAAGCCGAATGCCTCGCCCAGGCTCGCCACCTCGACGGCACTGCCGGTGATCTGCGCGGCGACGCCGGCCATCTTTTCGGTTTCCGCCTCGACCTTGTCGGTGAAGCGCGTGCCGACGCGGGCCAGCACATCGGCCGACGCCGCGACCAGCGCGTCGATGGCCGAGCGCTGTTCGGTGGAGGCATGGTTCACGCCGTCGAGCAGGGTCTGCAGCGTTTCCAGGATGCGGCTGCGTTCCTCCAGCATCGCGTTATCGCGCACCATGCTGTCAGACAGCTTCTGGCGCAGCTCGGCGATCACGTCGGCCGCAGCGCGCGGGGCTTCCGAGGCGGTTTGCACGAGCTGGGCGATCTCGGCGATGGTGCTCCGCGCATGCGCTTCCGTCTGGGCCGACAGCTCCCGCGCGGTCTCGGCCAGCGTCTTGCAGATCTCCTGCTGCTGGCTCTCGCTGCGCGCGCCTGCCTGCTGCCATTCCTGCTGCAGCGATGCGGCCATGGCCGCGAGCGCATCGGTCCAGGCCGCCAGCCGCTGCTGGTCTTGCGAGGCCATCTTCGCCTGCAGCTGCGCCTGCGCCTGGCCGACCGTGCGGAGCAGCGAAGCCGAATGCTGCTCGAAGCGGGTCGACAACCCTTCCAGCTGCCGCTGCACGCCGTGCTCGATGGTCTCGTGCAGCGCGGCCGCCTCGCGCGCGACCCCGGCCATCGTGGCTTCGACGACCGGCTGGATCGTCGCGCCGGCCACGCGAGCACTTTCAGTCAGGCTCTGCTTCAAGGAGCGATCGACGGAGGAGGCCAGCCCCGCATACGCGGCCTCGGCCTTGCTGTGGAAGCTGTCCTGGCTGGCGAGCAGGCGCTCGTTCAAGGCCTGGCTCTGGCGCTCCATCGTCGCCATCATGGCCTGCAGCCGGTCGACCAGCGCGGGCATCGCCTCGCCTTGCCGCTGCAGCAGCTTGAAGGACTCCTCGCGCTGATGGGCCAGCGAGAAGACACGCAAGGTGCTCGCGATCTTCGTGTCGAGCAGCTGCGCAGCCTGCAGCCTGTCGCGCCGGCACAAGGCGGAGACCAGGCCCAGCATCGCGGAGGCGGCCACGCCCGCGACCGAGGTGCCGAAGGCCAGCCCCAGGCCCTTGACCGGGGCGGCCAGGGAGGCGCGGATGGCCTGCAGGTCCGAGGCGCTCTCCAGCGCGATCCCGGTGCCGTTGAGCGTGACCACCATGCCGAGGAAGGTGCCCAGCATCCCCAGCAGCACCAGCAGCCCGGCCAGGTACGGCGTCAGGGCCGGGCCGGGCAGGCCGACGCGCTCGCCCTCGATGCGCAGGCGCACCGCGTTGCGCAAGGAAGGATGGAGCTGGTCGACCCAGTGGCCCAGGCTTGCCGGGGGGCCGGGCATGTCCGCCAAGGATTGCGCCAGGGTCGACGTAGCCTGGCGGAAGCGCTGCAGTTCCAGCGCGCCCATCAGGTAGAACGCGCCGACGAGCAGCGTGATCGCCAGCGCCAGCGGGTTCGAGCCGATGTACCCGACGCCGACCCAGCACACGGCGGCCAGGCCGACGAAAAAAGCGAAGTGTTGAAGAAATCTAGTCATTGCCTTTTGCGAAGGGCTTCGAGAAGCCCTTCGACCGGTTGAAATCGAATATCCAGCTCGGCGAGCAACACGCTTTGCATGTCCTTGCAGAACACGCTTGACCACTCTTCGGGCTGGACTCCGCCGTCGGCCTGGCGCAAGCGCTTGAAATGCTTTTCGAGCAGTGCGGGCACGGTCGACAGCAAGCGGTGCTCGTGCGCACCCAGCGCCTGCTCCATCACGGCATCCACCGCAGCAAGCCGGGCCAGGGCGGGCGACCTGCCCGCCAGCCTCGCGCGCAGACGAGCGCGCAAGGGCTCGACAGCCGCCTCCATCGCCTGTTGCCTGGCGAGGTAGCGCCGGCGGTACGCAGCGAAGTCGGCGCCGAGCGCGCTGTCTGCGGCGATGGCACTTGCCAGCGCGGCTCGCACGCGGGCGCATTCGCGTTCTTCGGCGTCGCTTGCGGAAGCTGCTGCGCCGGATGGCGCAGTCGCAGGGCTGCGCTGCAACGCCGTGGCCAGCGAGATGGCGTCGGTCCAACGCAGCCATTCGCTCAATCGGTCCGCGAAGCCTTGCTTGGATTCGGGAACGTCGGTGTCGGTCAGTCGAGCGAGCAAGCGAGTGAGCGCCGATCCGCCGACACCTGCGCGACCTGTGGGTCGTGACACTTGCACCATACCGCCAGAGGGAAAAAGCCCAGCAGTCTACACCGTCACCCACCCGGGAAGGGGCGAAGCAAGGCCTGGCGTCGCGCGACCGCACGCGCGAGCCTTTGCGCCTCAGGACTCTGCGTTGCCGTCTGACAGCCGGCAGGAGGGTCATGGTTCTAGCCTGAAGCTTTCAATGCGGAAACGAGACGCCATGAACGCCCCCGATCCACGAGCGAACGACCGCGACAACAAGCGCGCTTTTCGATGGGCGGCGATCGTTGCGGCCCTTCTGATCGTGGGTGCGCTGGTGTTCAACGTGTTCTGGTACAAGAAGCCGCCGGCGAATGTCGACGACTCGCCTGCCGCCGGCGCGCCTGCGCAGACGCCGCGGCCCGCACCCGAAAAGCCGCCGGGCTCATAGCTCCGCGCCGGCTTTCGAGACCACGACAGGAGCCCACGATGCCCGAAGACCCGACCATTCCCGTTCCCCCCGGCCTGTCGTCCCCGCGGGCGGTTTATCAGGCGCTCGCCCAACGCCTCGGTGTGCTGACACCCGGCGAGACCCTTTCGGACGAACTCATGGCTTTTGCGGAAGAGGTTGCGCGCCTGGCCGTGGAAGAGCGCGACAGTGGACGAGGCGTTGAATGATCCGATGCCCCTGAAGGCCCCATAGAACTCAGTTGCCGCCCCAGATTCGCATCATGGGCAAGCACCTCGCCGTCGGTGAATCCGTGGGACCGCTGCCGGTGCACAGCGCGAGCTACTACAACCCGACCGGGGTCGTGCTTGACCGCGGCGCGACGTACGAGATCGCTGCTGACGAGACCAGGTGGCTCGACTGGCACCTTGCCTCGAGCGCAGATGGAAGAGAACAGCCGAGTCTCGCGCAGTTGATGGTGCAGTGGGCGCTTCGCTGCAAAGCAGGCAGGTGGTTCCAGCTGATCGGAGCCGTGGGCAGGTCGGATGACTATCTCTTTCCCATCGGAATGCATGTGCGATGGACCTACGCAGGCCAGGCCGACGACCCAGCGCCCGAGCTGCATTTGTTGGCCAACGACGCCTGGTTCGCCTACTTCAACAACCACGGATCGGTGAATGTGACGATCACACGGATGGTGTAGGGCGTCGTCGAGTACTCTCCCGCCATCGAAGATCCGATGGAGGCAGTGGACATGGACATCGAACAAGGCGGCGAAGGCCCGGACCTGCTCCTCATGCTGCATGGCATGGGCGCGACGGGCGCCGTGTGGTCGCCGATGTGCGCGCAGGCCGGCACTCGCTGGGCCGGCCGCTGGGTCGCGATGGACCTGCCCGGCCACGGCCAATCCGATCGGCAGGACAGCTATGCCATCGGCCAGTACGCCGCAGCCGTCGCACGCACCATGCTGCCGCATGTCGATCCGGCAGGCCGGCTCGTGGTGCTCGGACACTCGCTCGGCGGCGTGATCGGTCTCGCCCTGGCCACGGGCTGGTTCGGTGTCACGCCGCACCAGGTCTTCGGGGCCGGCATCAAGGTCGCGTGGAATGACGATGAACTGCGCCGCATGGAGACGCTCGCAGCCCAGCCCGCCAAGCGCTTCGCCACGGAGGACGAAGCGTGGGAGCGGTACCTGAAGGTCGCAGGCCTTGCCGGCATCGCCGACGCGAGGGCAGCTGTCTCCCAGCGGGGTATCCGGCGCGGCGCCGACGGGTGGTGTCTCGCAATGGATCCTCGGGCCCACGGCGTCGGCAAGCCGCCCATGTCCGAGTTGATGGCCTTGGCCCGCTGCCCCATCCATCTCGGCCGCGGCGGCGATGACGCGATGATGACGATGGAACAGCTCCGTGCGCTCGACCCCGATGCCTCGGACCTTGGGCCGCATGGCCACAACGTGATGGTCGAGGCGCCTGCGCGGGTTTGGGACTGGGTGGCCTCGTTCATGTAAGGGGCGGTGCTTTCCTGTCGTTCCGCTGCGCCGGGATCCCGTCCTGCATCCCGCGTTCGCGCGAGCAGGTACATTGACCGGCCGACGATCGATATCACGCTTATTGGAATGGGTATGAGTTCAACGATCTCGCCGGATGAAGGCGACCAGAAGGAAACGGTGCTGAAGGTGGGCGCGCCCGGCCTCGACGACGTGCTGGGCGGCGGCCTCACGGCCAACCGGCTGTATCTGCTGGAGGGCGCGCCCGGCGCGGGCAAGACCACGGTGGCGATGCAGTTCCTGCGCGAAGGCGCCGCGCGGGGCGAGCCGGTGCTGTACGTCACGCTTTCCGAGACGGCGAGCGAGCTGCGGGGCGTCGCGCGCTCGCACGGATGGGACCTGAAGGGCATCGAGGTGCGCGAGATGCTGCCCGCGCACGACGCGCTGGAGCCGGACGAGCAGTACACGATGTTCCATCCCTCGGAA
The DNA here is from genome assembly GCF_057656935.1 of Variovorax sp. Soil_C_33. NCBI lineage: Bacteria > Pseudomonadati > Pseudomonadota > Betaproteobacteria > Burkholderiales > Comamonadaceae > Variovorax > Variovorax sp. Soil_C_33. The sequence goes on along the minus strand of NZ_JBDGJK010000008.1, from coordinate 215,063 downwards.
GTCGAGCTCAGCGAGACCACGCTCAAGATCCTGGCGGATGTCGACGTGATCCGGCCGACGCGCGTGGTGTTCGATTCGCTGTCGGAGCTGCGTCTCCTGGCCGGGGCTTCGCTGCGCTACCGGCGCCAGATCCTGGCGCTCAAGCAGTTCTTCGCCGGCCGCCAGTGCACCGTGCTGCTGCTCGACGACATGACGGCCGTGGAGCATGACCTGCAGGTCCAGAGCATCGCCCATGCGGTGATCCGGCTGGAGCAGATCAATTCCGACTACGGTTCGTCGCGGCGCCGGCTCATTGTCACCAAGTACCGCGGCAAGGAGTTTCGCGGCGGCTATCACGACTACAAGATCGTGCGCGGCGGGCTGCAGGTGTTCCCGCGGCTGGTTGCGGCGGAACATACGCCGCTGTTCAGCCAGACGCGCTTGGCCAGCGGCCTGCCGGCGCTCGACGCGCTGCTGGGCGGCGGCATCGAGAGGGGCACCAGCACGCTGTTCGTGGGCGCGCCGGGCACGGGCAAGTCGAGCGTGGCAGTGCAGTTCGCGCTTGCAGCGGCCGAGCGCGGCGAGTGCGCGGCGCTCTTCATCTTCGACGAGAGCGTCAACACCTTGCGCACCCGCTGCGAGGGCATGGGCATGGACCTGACGCCGCATCTCGAATCGGGGCACATCCGCGTGCGCCAGGTCGACCCTGCGGAGCTGTCGCCGGGCGAGTTCGTCCACTCGATCCGGGTGGCCGTCGCCGAGCACGGGGCCAAGGTGGTCGTCATCGACAGCCTCAACGGCTACCTCAATGCCATGCCCGACGAGCGCTTTCTCATCGTGCAGCTGCACGAGCTGCTCACCTACCTCGGGCAGGCCGGCGTTGCCACGCTGCTGATCGGCGCGCAGCACGGACTGATCGGCATGCAGATGCAGACGCCGGTCGATGCGAGCTACCTGGCCGATTCGGTGGTGCTGCTGCGCTACTTCGAGGACGGCGGCGAGGTGCGGCAGGCGATCTCGGTGCTCAAGAAGCGCGGCGGCGCGCACGAGCGGAGCATCCGCGCCTTCACCATGAACGACACCGGGGTTCACGTCGGTGCACCCTTGCGCAACTTCCGAGGCATCCTCACCGGAGTGCCCGTGCCTATCGAAGGGCTTCAGCCGTCGTCGTGAGCGCACAAGCGTCGTCGAAACTCGACTACCGCATCCTGTTGCGGACCGCGACCTCCAGGGACGCCCTGATGGCGGGCGCGGTGCTGGAGCGCACGCAGCTCGTGTCGCACATCTGCGCCGACATGCCCGAACTGCTGGCCGAGTTGGCGCTCGGTGCCGGTGCCATCCTGCTGGCGGAAGAGGTGATCACCGGCTCGGCCCTCGCCGAGCTGAACCGCGCGCTGGCCGCGCAGCCGCCCTGGTCGGATGTGCCGCTGCTCGTGCTGGCGCGGCAGGGCGCTGACTCGCGCGCCATCGACCACGTGATGGACGAATTCGCCAACGTCACCGTGATCGAGCGGCCGGTGCGGGTCGCCTCGCTGGTGAGCGCTGTGCGCAGCGCGTTGCGTGCGCGCCGCCGCCAGTACGAGCTGCGAAACGTGCTCGACGGGCTGCGCGAGTCCGACCAGCGCAAGACGGAGTTCCTCGCCACGCTGGCCCATGAGCTGCGCAACCCGCTGGCGCCCCTGAGCACCGCCCTGTCGCTGCTGACGCGCAAGAAGCCGGACGCGGCGGATGCCGAAAGGTACTACGAGCTGATGCGCCGGCAGGTCGAGCACATGGTGCGCCTCGTCAACGACCTGATGGAGGTCTCCCGCATCACGCGCGGCAAGATCGACCTGCACTGGAGCTCGGTGCTGCTCGACGGCGTGATCAACGACGCGGTGGAACTGAGCCGTCCGCTGGTCGAGGGCGCCGGGCACTCGCTCGCGGTCGAGCTCGTCGATTGCGGCCTGGTCGTGCGCGGCGACAGCGTGAGGCTGACGCAGGTCTTCTCCAATCTCCTGAACAACGCCGCCAAGTACACGCCGCCCGGAGGAAAGGTGAAGCTCGCGGTGCGCCAGGACAACCGGCAGGCCGTGGTCGAGGTGAGCGACACCGGCGCCGGCATCGCGCCGGAGATGCTGAAGTCCATCTTCGAGATGTTCGTGCAGGTGAGCGGGACCTCCAAGGCCGCGCAGGGCGGGCTCGGCATCGGCCTGACCCTCGTCAAGAGCCTGGTCGAGCTGCACGGCGGCAGCGTCGAGGCCGCGAGCGAGGGCCTGGGCCGCGGCGCCACCTTCACGGTGCGGCTCCCGCTGGCAAGAAACGCCCGCATGCCCGACCGGCACCTGCCGGCGCCGCAGGACGCGTGGATGCCTTCCATCGAGCAGACCATCCTGGTGGTCGACGACAACCGCGATGCGGCCGACAGCCTGGCCGAGCTGCTGGGCTCGATGGGCGCGACGGTGCTGACCGCCTACAGCGGCGAGGAGGCGCTGCGCCTGGCCGCGGAGCACGAGTTCGACACCGCCATCCTCGACATCGGCATGCCGGGCATGGACGGCTGCGACCTGGCGCGCTACCTGCGCGCCCGGCAGGACGCCACCGACCTCACCTTGATCGCGTTGACCGGCTGGGGCCAGCAAGGGGACAAGGAACGCATCGCGACGGCGGGCTTCGACCACCACCTGCTCAAGCCCTTGAACCTGGCCGAGCTGATGGCGGTGATCTAGGGGCGGGCCGTGCGGGGGGCTGTGCCCGCCGCTATTCGATCGTCACGCCCACCTTCGCCCCGGCCGCGACGATTTCGCCCCAGGTCGCATCGTCGAGCCAGATGCCCTCGCGCTCGCGCGCAGCACGCGCCTTGCGTTCGGGCTCTCCCGCGATCTGCACCGCATCGAAGCCCTGGCCCGGCGGGCTTTGGCGCAGCCAGGCGACGAAGGCGCTCGCCTCCTCTTCGAAGCTCGCCTGCGTGCCGAGCTTGGCGGGGTCGATCACGATCGCCAGCATGCCGTTGAGCACGGTGCGCGCGGTGTCGGCGGGACGATGCCAAGTGCCGCCGCCGGTCAGCGCGCCGCCGAGCAGTTCGCAGGCCACGGCCATGCCGTAGCCCTTGTGTTCGCCGAAGGTCATCAGCGCGCCGAAGAGGCCGTTGCTCTGCGGCACGACGACCACGCCGGGGTCGTCGGTGGGCGCGCCGTGCTCGTCGATCAGGTAGCCGGGCGGCACGCGCTCGCCCTTGTTGTGGGCCACGCGCATCTTGCCTTGCGCCACGCGGCTTGTCGCGTAATCCAAAATGAAAGGCTCCGCGCCTTTCAGCGGGATGCCGATGCTGCACGGGTTGGTGCCGAAGCGCCCGTCGCCCCCGCCCCAGGGCGCGACCACGGGGCGCGAGAGCACGTTGACGAAGTGCATCGCCACCAGGCCCTGCGCCGTCGCCATCTCGGCGAAGTGGCCGATGCGGCCCAGGTGGTGCGCGTTGGCGAGCGAGAGGACACAGCTGCCGTGTTGCTGCGCGCGCGCGATGGCGAGTTCCATCGCCTGCACGCCGACGATCTGGCCGTAGCCGCGCTGGCCGTCGAGGGCGAGCATGGGGCCGGTGTCGAGGTTGATCTTGACCGACGCGTTGGGCTTCAGCCCGCCTTCGGCCGCGGCGTCGACATAGCGCGGGACCATGCCCACGCCGTGCGAGTCGTGGCCGCTGAGGTTGGCGAGCACGAGGTTGGCGGCGACCTGTTCGGCTTCGGCCGGGGTGCTGCCGGTGCCGGCGATGATGGCGGCGACTTGGGTGCGCAGGGTGGCGGAGGAAAGGGTTCGCGACATAAGGTCTCCATTACTTGGGAATCGGACGCCGCCGGGCCGCCCCAAGGCGGCCGAGCTTCCCCCTCGGGGGGTGGCGAATTACACGCAGCGAAGCGAAGTGAAAAGCCGGGAGGCTCACATCACGGCGCCAACCTGCCACGGCACGAACTCGTTCTGCCCGTAGCCGTGCTTCTCGCTCTTGCTCTGCTCGCCCGACGCCGTCGCCAGCACCATCTCGAAGATGCGCTGCCCCATCTCCTGGATCGATACCGTGCCTTCGACGATCTCGCCGCAGTTGATGTCCATGTCCTCTTCCTGCCGCTGCCAAAGCGCCGAGTTGGTCGCGAGCTTGAGCGAGGGCGAGGGCGCGCAGCCGTAGGCCGAGCCGCGGCCGGTGGTGAAGCAGATCATGTTGGCGCCGCCCGCCACCTGGCCGGTCGCGCTCACCGGGTCGTAGCCCGGCGTGTCCATGTAGACGAAGCCGTGCGCGGTCACGGGCTCGGCGTATTCGTACACGGCCTCGAGGTTGCTGGTGCCGCCCTTGGCCACTGCCCCCAGCGATTTCTCGAGGATGGTGGTGAGTCCGCCGGCCTTGTTGCCGGGCGAGGGGTTGTTGTTCATCTCGCCCTCGTTGATCTCGGTGTAGTGCTCCCACCAGCGGATGCGCTCGACCAGCTTCTCGCCGACCTCGCGCTTCACCGCGCGGCGCGTGAGCAGGTGCTCGGCGCCGTAGACCTCGGGCGTTTCCGACAGGATGGCCGTGCCGCCGTGCGCCACCAGCAGGTCGACCGCGGCGCCCAGCGCCGGGTTGGCGCTGATGCCCGAGTAGCCGTCCGAGCCGCCGCACTGCAGGCCGATGGTGATGTGTGCCGCGCTGCAGGGCTCGCGCTTCACCGCGTTGGCGCGCGGCAGCATCTCGTTGATGAGCGCCACGCCTTTTTCCACCGTCTTGCGCGTGCCGCCCGTGTCCTGGATGTTGAAGACACGGAAGTTCTCGCCCTCGGCCAGGTTGCCGGTGGCGAGCCAGGCGTTGATCTGGTTGGCCTCGCAGCCCAGGCCGACCACCAGCACCGCCGCGAAGTTGGCGTGCGTGGCGTAGCCGGTGAGCGTGCGCTCGAGGATCTGCATGCCCATGCCGCCGGTGTCCATGCCGCAGCCGGTGCCGTGCGTGAGCGCGACCACGCCGTCGACGTTGGGGTAGTCGGCGAGTGCCGCCGGATTGGTCTTGCGCGAGAAGTGGTCGGCAATAGCGCGTGCAGCCGTCGCCGAGCAGTTCACGCTGGTCAGGATGCCGATGTAGTTGCGCGTGGCCACGCGGCCGTCGGCGCGCTTGATGCCCATGAAGGTGGCTTCGCGCCGCGCGGGCGGCGGCTTCACGTCGGCGCCGTAGGCATAGTCGCGATCGAAGTGGCCCTTGTCGGGGCCCATGTCGAGGTTGTGCGTGTGCACGTGCTCGCCGGGCGCGATCGGCTTGCTCGCGAAGCCGATGATCTGGTTGTAGCGGCGCACCGGCTCGCCCTGGGCGATGGCGCGAATGGCGATCTTGTGGCCGGGCGGGATCAGGCCGCGCGCGGTCACGCCTTCGACCGGCGTGCCGCCGAGCAGCTGGCCGCGTGCGATGACGACGTCGTCGGCGGGGTGGAGGCGGATAAAGGGGTTCATCGTGTGTGTCCTTGAAGTTTCAAGCGGCATTCGCGCGGCGCCAGCTCGCGCTGAATCGCTGGTGCGACTTGTCCATGTGCGCGTGCATCGCGCTGCGCGCCGCGTCGGGGTCGCGCGCGGCAATCGCGTCGCGGATCGCCTCGTGCTCGGCGATGGCGCTGCGCCACGATTTCACGGTCTCGAAGTAGCCGCCCAGCCGGGTGAAGATGGGTCCGTTGCGCGAATCCCAGAAGGCCTGCACCGTTTCGGAAAGCACCACGTTGCCGCAGCACTCGACGATTGCAAGATGGAAGGCGCGGTCGCCATCGAGCGGCATCAGGTTGCGGTCGGCCAGCTCGCGCATGCGCTCGATGGCGCGCGTCATCGCGTCGATATCGCGGCGCTTGGCGAGCCCGGCCGCGATCGCCGCGGTCTCGCCCTCGACCACGCGGCGCGCGCGGATCAGTTCGAGCGGGCCCCATTCGGTGGCGGCCACGGGCGCCGCGGCGCGGTGCGAGCGGTCGAGCACATAGACGCCCGAGCCGGTGCGCACCTCGACCCAGCCCTCGACCTCGAGCGCGATCAGCGCCTCGCGCACCGAGGGCCGGCTCACGCCCAGCTGCTTGGCCAGGTCGCGTTCGGCCGGCAGGCGCGCGCCGGCCGCGAACTCGCCGTTGGCGATCAGCGCGCGCAGCTGGTCGGCGATCTGGCGGTAGAGGCGCTTGGGTTCGACGGTCTGCAGGGGCACGTGGGGCAATGGGTTTAAGGGTTGTCCTGAATTGGACAAGTGGTAAGGCCAATTCAGAATACGATTCTCACCGCGATGCAGCTATCGGGCCAAACCCTGAACGCCTGCATCGCTTCCCTTTTTCGACCCAGATCCAACGAGGAAACCCCATGAGACTCAAGGGCAAGACCGCGCTCGTGACCGCGGCAGGGCAGGGCATCGGCCATGCCAGCGCACTCGCACTCGCCGCCGAGGGCGCGCAGGTCTGGGCCACCGACGTCAACGAGGCGCTGCTCGCGCGCTACGCGGGCGTCGCCAACATCCAGGCCGCGAAGCTGGACGTGCTCGACAAGGCTGCCATCGACGCCTTTGCCAAGACCCTGCCCACGCTCGACATCCTGTTCAACTGCGCGGGCGTGGTGCACAACGGCGCCGCGCTGCAGGCCAGCGACGACGACCTCGACTTCGCCTTCCGCCTCAACGTGCGCGCCCAGTTCTGGCTGATCCAGGCCGTGCTGCCCGGCATGCTGGCGGCGGGCCGCGGCAGCATCATCAACATGGCCAGCGTGTGCTCGAGCATCAAGGGCCTGCCCAACCGCTGCGTCTACGGCACCACCAAGGCCGCGGTGCTGGGGCTCACCAAGAGCGTCGCCGCCGACTACGTGGGGCAGGGCATCCGCTGCAATGCGGTGTGTCCGGGCACGGTCGACACGCCCTCGCTGGGCGAGCGCATCAACGCCAATGCCGACCCGGTCGAGGCGCGCCGTGCCTTCATTGCGCGCCAGCCCATGGGGCGCCTCGCGCAGGCCGAGGAGATCGCGCCCTTGGTGGTGTTCCTCGCCAGCGACGAGTCGCAGTTCGTCACCGGGCAGGCCTACGCGGCCGACGGCGGCATCACCATATGAACCAGCTCGACTTCTCCGGCCGGCACGCGGTCGTCACCGGCGGCGCGACGGGGCTGGGCTACGGCATCGCGCAGCGGCTCATCGCCTCCGGCGGCAGCGTGACCCTGTGGGACCGCGACAGCGAAGCGGTCACCAAGGCGGCCTGGTCGCTCGGCGCCAAGGCTTTCGCGCTCACGGTCGACGTGTCGCAGCAGCCCTCGGTGGCCAAGGCCGTGGCGGCCACGCTGGCGCAGGCGAAGCGCATCGACGCCCTGGTCAACAGTGCTGGCATCACCGGGCCCAACACCAAGCTCTGGGACTATCCCGTCGATGCATGGCAACAGGTGATGGAGGTCAACATCAACGGTGTTTTCCTCTGCTGCCGCGAGGTCGTGCCGCAGATGCGCAAGCAGGGTTATGGCCGCATCGTCAACATCGCCTCGGTCGCGGGCAAGGAGGGCAACCCCAACGCCAGCGCCTACAGCGCGAGCAAGGCGGCCGTGATCGCGCTCACCAAGTCGCTCGGCAAGGAGCTCGCCGACACCGGCATCCGCGCCAACTGCGTGACGCCGGCCGCGGTGAAGACCGCGATCTTCGAGCAGATGTCGCCCGAGCACATCGCCTTCATGCTCTCGAAGATCCCAATGGGCCGCTTCGGGACGGTAGAGGAGATCGCCGCGATGGTGAGCTGGCTTTGCACCGAAGATTGCTCTTTTTCCACCGGCGCCGTGTTCGACCTGTCCGGCGGCCGATCCACCTACTGAACTCTCAACAAGAAAGGCACACATGAAACTCGTTCGCTACGGCAACCCAGGCAAGGAGAAGCCAGGCCTCATCGACGATAAGGGTCTGCTGCGCGACCTGAGCGCGGAGGTCAAGGACATCGGCCCCAAGCAATTGGGCGATGCCGCGCTCGCCAAGCTGCGCAAGCTCAAGACCGACAAGCTGCCGCTGGTCAAGGGCAAGCCGCGCTACGGCAGCCCGGTGGCCGATGTGGGCAAGTTCATCGCCATCGGCCTCAACTATGCCGACCACGCGGCCGAGTCGGGCCTGCCGATCCCGCCCGAGCCGGTGGTCTTCATGAAGGCCACCAGCTGCATCCAGGGCCCGAACGATCCGGTCATGCTGCCCAAGAACTCGGTCAAGAGCGACTGGGAGGTGGAGCTCGGCGTGGTGATCGGCGCCCAGGCGCGCTACGTCTCGCAAAAGAGCGCGCTCGACTACGTGGCCGGCTATTGCGTGATCAACGACGTGAGCGAGCGCGAGTACCAGATCGAGCGCGGCGGCACCTGGGACAAGGGCAAGGGCTGCGACACCTTCGGCCCCCTCGGCCCCTGGCTGGTGACGCGCGACGAGGTGCCCAACCCGCAGAAGCTCGCGATGTGGCTGGACCTCAACGGCAAGCGCATGCAGACCGGCAACACCAAGACCATGATCTTCAACGTCGCCAAGATCGTGAGCTACGTGAGCCAGTTCATGACGCTCGTGCCCGGCGACGTCATCACTACCGGCACGCCGCCCGGCGTCGGCCTCGGGATGAAGCCGCCGCTCTACCTGAAGAAGGGCGACGTGATGACGCTGGGGATCGAGGGGCTGGGGGAGCAGCGGCAGGAGGTGGTGGGGTTCAAGCTGCTGTCCTGATGGGGCGCGCCGGCAGTGCCGGGGCCGCGCGAGGTTCGGACTACATGGAGTGTGGGTCGACGCCGAGGTTGAAGGACAGGGAGGCCGCGAACATGGGCCCTCGTCCCTTCGTTCAATCACCTCGGTCAAACCAGGAGCAGCTCCATGTTCTCTCACAACAAGCGCCTTCAATACACCCTGCGCGTCGACTCGACCAACCCGGGCCTCGCGAACCTGATGCTGGAACAGTTCGGCGGCCCGCAGGGCGAGCTGGCCGCCGCCTGCCGCTACTTCACCCAGGCCATCGGCGAAGACGATGCGGGCCGCAAGGACATGCTGTTCGATATCGCGACCGAAGAGCTGAGCCACCTCGAGGTGATCGGCACGATGGTGGCGATGCTCAACAAAGGGGCCAAGGGCCGGCTGGCTGAGGGCGTCGATGCGGAAGCGGATGCGTACCGCACCATCACCGGCGCGGGCAACGACAGCCACCTGACCCAGGTTCTCTACGGCGGAGGGCCGGCACTGGTCAACTCCGCAGGCGTGCCCTGGACGGCCGCCTACATCGACAGCATCGGGGAGCCCACCGCCGACCTGCGCTCGAACATCGCGGCCGAAGCGCGCGCCAAGATCGTCTATGAACGACTCATCAACCTGACCGACGATCCAGGCGTCAAGGAGGCGCTGGGCTTCCTGATGACCCGCGAGATCGCGCATCAGAAATCCTTCGAAAAAGCGCTCTATGCGATCACCCCCAACTTCCCGCCGGGCAAGCTGCCCGGGATGCCGGAGTTCACCAAGGTCTACTTCGACATGTCCAAGGGCGGCGAGGTGCGGGGGCCGTGGAACCAGGGTCCTCAGTGGGAATTCGTGAGCGATCCGGAAGAGCAGATGGCCGTCGACGGGGGAAGCGGCGAGCCGACGGTGGCGCTCGATCGCGATGAGGAGTCGGCGGTCGACGCCATGGCGCTTCGGACCGCCTCCGACCCGGCAAGCGACCCGCAAACCGGCGCTGAGCTGGGGATGGCGGAAGACGCGGTGCTGGACGACGTGACGAAGCAGTCGAACAAGAAGCCCAAGCCGTGATGCCGGATTCAGGCGGCAGGAGTACGTCATGACCCGTCGAGGCGCAAATTCCCGTTGGGGCTTCGCTGCGCTTGCGCTCGCATTCGTCGTCGGCCCCGCGATGGCTCAACCCACTGGAAACCCCAAGGGGACCGCAGCGCCTGCAGCGCAGGGAAGTTCTTCCAAGTCGCCCGCGACCCGCAATCGGGCGGCGCAGCAGGAGGACCGCCGTTCGGACAGCGCCACGAAGCAGGACTCTCGCGCGGTGCGCAGCGGCCATCTGCGCACGCCCGGGACCGGCACTTCGGGTGGCCTGTCCGGGCGGCATCCGGGCGACGGCTCGGCAACCGGCACGACGCAGACCAACCAGGCGCCACCCGCCACCAAACCCTAGCTCAGGCAGGGTCGCTGCCGAGTCGCGTGGCCCGCGCCAGCGCTTCCTGGAGCTGATCGATCGAGTAGGGCTTGCGCAGCCAGATGCCGTGCCGGGGCATCTGGTCCGGCGCGGGCTGTCCCGTGGCGAAAATGACCGGCAGGTCGCAGCGCGCCTCGAGCTTCTCGGCCAGGTCCCGCCCCGACAGTCCGGGCAGGCCGACATCCGCGATCAGAACGTCGAACGCGCCTTCCAGAAAACGGTGGAGCGCAAGTTCCGCGCTCCCGACGCCGGTGGCCCAATGCCCGAGCGCCCGAAGCAGTTCGATCGTCACCGTGAGCGTATCGGGGTCGTCTTCGACGACGAGGATGCGCAGCTTCGGCGGCGGCGTATCGGTGGCGATTCCATCAGGATCAGGCATGGTCGAACGTCAGCCGAGTGCGGTGTCGAGAAGCATCATGACCACGAAGCCCAGCATCAGGCCCCCGGTTGCATAGGCTTCATGCCCCATCCGATGCGACTCGGGAATGATCTCGTGACTGATCACGAAGAGCATGGCGCCCGCGGCCATCGCCAGGCCCCAGGGCAGGAGCCCCGCCGAAAGGCCGATGAGGGCGGCGCCGAATACCGCGGCCACGGGCTCGACCAGGCCGGACAGCGCACCAAGGCCGGCCGATGCAAGCCGTCCATGGCCCACGCTGCGCAGCGCCAGCGCCACCACCATGCCTTCCGGGACGTCCTGGATCGAGATGCCTGTGGTGAGGGCCATGGCGCCGACCGGATCGGTGCCGGCGAAGGCCACGCCGATCGCCAGGCCTTCCGGCAGGTTGTGCAGCACGATGGCGAGGACGAACAGCCAGACACGCTTGAGCGCGCGTGCCTGCGGCCCTTCGGCGCCCTTGACGAAGTGCTCGTGCGGAACCGCGCGGTCGATGGCGAACAGCAGCAACGCACCGAGCAGGATGGCGGTGCCGACGATTCCTCCGGCGCCCCAGTTGTTCGATCCCTGGGCCTTGGCGGCCGCCAGCGCGGGGATGATCAGCGAGAACGAGCTGGCGGCCAGCATGACGCCGGCGCCGAAGCCGAGCATGGTGTCGTAGCTGCGTTGCGAGAAGCGCTGAGAGAACAGAACCGGCAGCGTCCCGAGCGCCGTGGCGAAGGCCGCCACCAGGCCGCCGAGCAAGGCCCCCTTCATGCGCGGATCGTTGCCGGCCATGCCTTCGAAGGCATGGTGCGACACGACGATCGCCCCCGCCAGCACGATGGCGATGCCGATCCAGCGTCGAACCGACCACTCCCGGCGCGTACCGACGCGCAGGGGAGAAGCATTCGCTGTCATCGGGGCCTCCAGGGAGCGAAAAAAGGCGGTGGCCAGGGCCACCGCCAAACCCACAGGAAGATGGCTATGCCGTCGCGCCGGTCAGCTCGGCCATCAGCTCCTCTTTGCGCGCCTCGAGCTGCTCGCGCATGGCGACCAGGTCGAGGCCTCGCGCGGCGCGTGCCTTCACGAAGATCTGGGTGCGCTCCTCCTTGACGTGGTGATCGATGTACTCGCCGAGCACCGTGACCTTGGCGTCGAACTTGTCGTCGATGTCGGTGGCCTCCTGGATCTGGGCAATCAGGTCCTTGGCGCTGGCGTGCTCGACTTCCGCTTCTTCGAGCAGATCGGTTTCTTTGATCGCTTCGCGCAGGCCGGGATAGAAGATCTCTTCCTCGATCTGCGCGTGGACGGTCAGCTCCATGCAGATCTCGTTGGCAAGGTCGCGCTTCTTCTGCGCGCTGCTTGCCGCCTTCGATTTGGTGAGCTCCTCGTAGGCCTTGAACAGCTTCTTGACGTTGCGGTGATCTGTGTCGAGCAGGCTGCAGGCGTCCTGCTCTGCGCGCTTGGTGGTGGTGGGCATCGTGGGCTCCAGGGTATTAAGTTTGGGGACGTGCAGAGTGCGATGCGTGCATGCCCATCCACGTAGGATTTAGTCGCATGCCGCTGGCGGCCGGGCCTCGCTCCTATGTCTTATGACGTAGGGTGAGCGCGCGACGGCGACGAAGATCTCGATCGTCCTACTCGCGCACGATACTGGCGGTCGTTAGATCCGTCGCATGGGCCTTCAAGGAGCGCAGCGATGATCAGAATCGGAATCGTCGATGACCACGCCATCGTGCGTCTGGGCCTGCGCGAGTTCTTCCATGAACACGAAGACCTGCAGGTCGTCGGGGAAGCTGCCGACGGGCGCGAAGCCATCGAGCTGGTGCGCCGGACGAAAGTCGACGTGCTGATGATGGATCTGAACATGCCGGGGCAAAGCGGCGTCGACGCCCTCATTAGGATCCGGGCCGCAGCACCCGACGTCGCGATCCTGGTCTTCACCGCCTATCCGATGGAGCAGTACGCGGCCATTCTGTTCCAGCTCGGCGCGGGCGCCTTTCTCGGCAAGGAATGCGATCCGATCGAGATCGTCCGGGCGATTCGCGAACTCGCGCTCGGACGCCGCCACGTCACCCCGGCCCTGGCCGCGTTGCTCGCGAATCGGCTGGAAGGGCGAAGCGAGCCGCCCCACAACCGGCTCTCGGAGCGCGAATTCCAGGTCTTCCTAAAACTCGCCGGCGGGATGAGGCCGTCCGCCATCGCACCCGATCTGTCGCTCTCGGCCAAGACCGTCAGCAGCTACAGGGGACGCGTCATGGCGAAGTTGCACCTGTCGTCCACCAGCGATCTCACCTACTACGCGTTGAAGCATCAGTTGCTGAGTTGAATTCGGCGTTCGGCGCTGCCCACGCTGCCCTGGCGTGAGGGCGGCCGATAACCTTCATTTGCCGTGGGTCTTTGGGCGGATCGGGCTCCAAAGGACTGCAAAATAGAACGACCGTTCGTTTTATTCGAAGTCCTTCCATGCCCGCAGCCCCTTCCAAGACCGCCCGTGCGCCTCAGAAAGGCCAGCAGACCAAGGCCGTCATCGTCGATGCGGCGCTGAACCTCGCGGCGCAGATCGGGCTCGAGGGCCTGTCGATCGGCGCGCTGGCCGAAGTCACCGGCATGAGCAAGTCGGGCGTGTTCGCGCATTTCGGCTCGCGCGAGGAACTGCAGATCTCGGTGGTGCGCGAGTACCACACGCGCTTCGAGCAGGAAGTCTTCTACACCGCCCTGCAGGCGCCGCGCGGCCTGCCGCGGCTGCGCGCGCTGTTCGCCAACTGGATGAAGCGCACCTCCGCCGAGATCGACTCGGGCTGCATCTACATCAGCGGCGCGGTCGAGTTCGACGACCGGCCCGGCCCGGTGCGCGATGCGCTGGCCGAGTCGGTGAACATCTGGCTCGCCGCCATGCTGCGCGCCGTGCTGCAGGCCCAGGAAGAAGGGCACCTGCACGCCGATGCCGATGCGAAGCAGATCTCCTTCGAGATCCACGCGCTGATCCTGGCACTGCACTACGAAGCGCGCTTCCTGCGCTCGCCCGATTCGCTGGCGCGCGCCAACGCAGGCTTCGACAACATCCTTGCGCGCTGCGCCACGCCGGAAGCCCTGGCCGACACCGCTGCGCCGTCTTCGCGCCGGCTCAAGACCGTGCGCTGAAGCAGCCAACCATCCGTTTCCCTTCTCTTTTTTCTTCCCCGGAGACCTTTCCATGCCCGCCTACACCCCGCCCCTTCGCGACATGCAGTTCGTGATGCACGAAGTGCTCAAGGTCACCGAAGAACTCAAGGTGCTTCCCAAGCACGCCGAGGTCGATGCCGAAACCATCAACGCGGTGCTCGAAGAGGGCGGCAAGTTCGCCTCTGAAGTGACCTTCCCGCTCAACATCAACGGCGACGAGGAGGGCTGCGTGCTCGACAAGAGCACGCACGAGGTGAAGACGCCCAAGGGCTTCAAGGAAGCCTATGCGAAGTACGTGGAAGGCGGCTGGGCGGCGCTGTCCTGCGACCCGCAGTACGGCGGCCAGGGCCTGCCCTTCGTGGTGAATCAGTGCTTCTACGAGATGCTCAACTCGGCCAACCAGGCCTGGACCATGTATCCGGGCCTCTCGCACGGCGCCTACGAGGCGCTGTCGGCACACGGCACCGAGGAGCAGAAGAAGACCTACCTGCCCAAGCTCACCAGCGGCGAGTGGACCGGCACCATGTGCCTGACCGAGCCGCACTGCGGCACCGACCTTGGCCTCCTGCGCACCAAGGCCGAGCCGCAGCCCGACGGCAGCTACCGCCTCACCGGCAACAAGATCTTCATCTCGGCCGGCGAGCACGACATGGCCGAGAACATCATCCACCTTGTGCTGGCCCGCCTGCCGGACGCGCCGAAGGGCAGCAAGGGCATCAGCCTCTTCGTCGTGCCCAAGTTCAACGTCAAGGCCGACGGCTCGCTCGGCAGCCGCAACGGCATCTACTGCGGCGGCCTTGAGCACAAGATGGGCATCCACGGCAACGCCACCGCGCAGATCGTGCTCGAAGGCGCCGCCGGCACGCTGGTCGGCGAGCCCAACAAGGGCCTGGCCGCGATGTTCGTGATGATGAACGCCGCCCGCCTGGGCGTGGGCAACCAGTCGCTGGGCCTGACCGAGGTGGCGTTCCAGAACGCGCTGGCCTATGCCAAGGACCGCATCCAGATGCGCTCGCTGTCGGGCGTGAAGGCCAAGGACAAGGAAGCCGATCCGATCATCTTCCACCCCGACGTGCGCAAGATGCTGATGACCGCGAAGGCGTACGCCGAAGGCGGCCGCGCGCTGGCCATCTACTGCACGCTGCTGCTCGACAAGGAGCACCACCATCCCGACGAGAAGGTGCGCAAGGACTCGGGCGAGATCGTCGCGCTGCTGACGCCGATCGTGAAGGCCTTCATCACCGACAACGGCCACATCTCGACCAACGCCTGCATGCAGGTCTTCGGCGGCCACGGCTTCATCAAGGAATGGGGCATGGAGCAGTTCGTGCGCGACAACCGCATCAACATGATCTACGAGGGCACCAACACCGTTCAGTCGCTGGACCTGCTGGGCCGCAAGGTGCTGGGCAACAACGGCGCGACGCTGAAGAAGTTCGGCAAGCTGGTGGGCAAGCTGGTGGAGGAAGAGGGCGTCAACGAGAAGATGAGCGAGTTCATCACGCCGATCGCGGTGCTCGGGGAGCAGCTCACCAAGTTCACCACCGAGCTCGGCTTCAAGGGCTTCCAGAACCCCGACGAGGTGGGCGCCGCGGCCGTGGACTACCTGCGCGTGGCGGGCCACTTCGTGTTCGGCTACTTCTTCGCGCTGATGGCGCGCGTGGCGCTCGCCGAGATCGCTGCCGGCAACACCGACCCGTTCTACCAGGCCAAGCTGCAGACCGCGCGCTTCTACTTCGCCAAGCTGTTCCCCGAAACGGCGACGCTGATGCGCACCGCGCGCACCGGCAGCGCGCCGCTGATGAACACCGACGCGGCGCTCGCCTGAACATCATGAAGCGCCTTCTTGCAGCCATCGCGCTCGCGTCGGCCGGTTCGGCTTTCGCGCAGATGACGCCCGTCGGCGTCTGGCAGAGCATCGACGACAAGACCAACGAGGCCAAGTCGCAGATCCGCATCGCCGAATCGAACGGCGCGCTCAACGGCCGCATCGAGAAGCTGCTGCGCAAGGATGCGAAGCAGGACGCGGTGTGCGACGAGTGCACCGACGACCGCAAGGGCAAGCCGCTGGTCGGCCTCGAGATCATCCGCGGCGCAAAGAAGGCCGAGGGCCGCGAGGTCTGGGAGGACGGAAAGATCCTCGACCCCGAAAACGGCAAGACCTACGCGCTGCGGCTCACGCCGATCGACGGCGGCAAGAAGCTCGAAGTGCGCGGCTCGGTGTTCGGCATCGGCCGCACGCAGACCTGGGTTCGAGTCCAGTAGCAAGAACACATCATTGTTGGAAATTCCATGTCCAGATTTCAAGTGAAGAAGGTCGCCGTGCTCGGCGCCGGCGTGATGGGCGCGCAGATCGCGGCCCATCTCGTCAATGTGCGCGTGCCGGTGGTGCTGTTCGACCTGCCGGCGAAAGACGGCCCGAAGAACGCCATCGTCACGCGTGCCGTCGACAACCTCAAGAAGCTCAAGCCGGCGCCGCTCGGCGACGCGGCCGATGCCGTGCTGATCGAGCAGGCCAACTACGAAGACGACCTCGCCAAGCTCGGCGAGTGCGACCTGGTCATCGAAGCCATCGCCGAGCGCATGGACTGGAAGCTCGATCTCTACAGGAAGATCGCGCCGCACGTCGCCAAGGACGCCATCCTGGCCTCGAACACCTCGGGCCTCTCGATCACCGAGCTCAGCGAGGCATTGCCCGAAGCGCTGAAGCCGCGCTTCTGCGGCATCCACTTCTTCAACCCGCCGCGCTACATGTTCCTGGTCGAGCTGATCAACACGCCGACCACCGAGCGCGAGGTGCTGGACCAGTTGGAAGCCTTCGTCACCAGCACGCTCGGCAAGGGCGTGGTGCGCGCCCATGACACGCCCAACTTCATCGCCAACCGCGTGGGCATCGCCGGCATGCTGGCGACGCTGAAGGAAGTCGAGAAGTTCGGCCTCACGCCCGACGTGGTGGACGACCTCACCGGCAAGAAGCTGGGCCGCGCGAGCTCGGGCACCTTCCGCACTGCCGACGTGGTGGGCCTGGACACCATGGCCCATGTCGTCAAGACGCTCCAGGACAACCTGAGCGCCGAGACCGACCCGTTCTACGCCAACTTCGCGACGCCGCCGGTGCTCGCCAAGCTGCTGGAGCTCGGCCACCTGGGGCAGAAGACCAAGGGCGGCTTCTACAAGAAGGCCGGCCGCGACATCCTGCGTTTTGATCTTGCGAAGGGCGAGTACGTGCCTTCGGGCGACAAGGCCGACGAGGTCTACGGCCGCATGCTCAAGAAGCCCGCGCCGGAGCGCCTGAAGCTGCTGCGCGAGAGCGAAGGGGCGCAGGGCCGCTTCCTCTGGGCCATCCTGCGCGACAGCTTCCACTACGCGGCCGTGCACCTCGCGACCATCGCCGAGAGCGCGCGCGACGTCGACTTCGCGATGCGCTGGGGCTTCGGCATGAAGCAGGGCCCTTTCGAGCTCTGGCAGGAAGCCGGCTGGGCGCAGGTCGCCAAGTGGATCCAGGAAGACATCGATGCCGGCGAAGCGCTTTCTGCAGCGCCGCTGCCGAAGTGGGTGTTCGAAGGTCCCGTCGCCGAAGCAGGCGGCGTGCACACGCCCGAAGGTTCGTGGAGCGCATCGCAAGGCAAGTTCGTCCCGCAACGCCGCCTGCCCGTGCGTGAGCGTCAGCTGTTCCCCGAGAGCGTGCGGGGCAGCAATGCGCCCGATGCGAACAAGGCCGGCACCACGATCCAGGACGAAGGCGACGTGCGCCTCTGGACGCTGGACGGCGAGGTGCTGATCGCGAGCATCCATTCGAAGATGCACGCCATCAGCCCCGACGTGGCCGATGCGCTGGCCGCGGGTGTCGATCTCGCCGAGCGCGAATACAAGGCGATGGTGATCTGGTCGCCCGACGAGATGTTCTCGGTCGGCGCCGACCTGCAGGCGATGCTGCCGGCCTTCGTGGTCGCCGGCATCGGCGCGGTCGAAGGTGCGGAAGAAGAGCTGCAGAACGTGATGCTCAAGATTCGTTATGCGGGCGTGCCGGTGGTTTCGGCCGTGCGCGGCATGGCGCTGGGCGGCGGCTGCGAGCTGGCCATCCATTCGGCCAGGCGCGTCGCGGCGATGGAAAGCTACATCGGCTTGGTCGAAGTCGGCGTGGGCCTGGTGCCCGGCGCCGGCGGCCTGACCTACATCGCGCGCCGCGCGGCCGAGAACGCCGAAGCCTCCACCGGCACCGATCTGCTGCCCTTCCTGACCGAAGGCTTCACCGCCGCGGCCATGGCCAAGGTCGGCACCAGCGCGCTGGAGTCGAAGAAGCTGGGCTACCTGCTCGAGAGCGACGTGATCGTGCCCAACAAGGACGAGCTGCTCTACGTCGCGCTGCAGCAGGCCAAGGCGATGGCGGACGCCGGCTGGCGCGCGCCGCTGCGCCGCCGGTTCAAGGTGGCGGGCCGCAGCGGCGCCGCGACCATCAAGGGGCAGCTGGTCAACATGCGCGACGGCGGCTTCATCAGCGAGCACGACTTCCACATCGCGAGCCTGATCGCAGGCGTGGTGACCGGTGGCGATGTCGATGCCGGCAGCCTGGTCACGGAGGAGTACCTGATGGCGTTGGAGCGCAAGGCCTTCTGTTCGCTGATCCTGCATCCCAAGACGCAGGAACGGATCATGGGGATGCTGAGTACGGGGAAGCCGTTGCGCAACTGAGCGATCCATCATGAACGCCGAGGACAACGCCTCTGGTCCCCTCTCCCGCGAACGGGAGAGGGTTAGGGTGAGGGCAAGGACCTTGCGAGAAAGCGCAACGGATGCCGAGACCCTGCTCTGGTATCACCTCAGAGACCGTCGCGAACTGCAGACCCCCACCCCAGCCCTCTCCCGCAAGCGGGAGAGGGAGCAAGACACAAAGGACCCATCGCCATGAAACAACTTCAAGACGCCTACATCGTCTCCGCCACCCGCACCCCCATCGGCCGCTCGCACCGCGGCTTCTTCCGCAATACGCGGCCCGACGATCTGCTCGCGACCACGCTGAAGGCGGCGCTCGCTGCGGTGCCGGGGCTCGATCCGAAGGCGATCGAGGACATCATCTGCGGCTGCGCGATTCCCGAGGCGCAGCAGGGCCTCAACGTGGCGCGCATCGGCGCCGTGCTCGCCGGCCTGCCGACCAGCATCGGCGGCATCACGGTCAACCGCTTCTGCGCCTCCGGCCTGTCCGCGGTGCAGATGGCGGCCGACCGCATCCGGGTCGGGGAGGCCGAGGTGATGATCGCGGCCGGCGTCGAGAGCATGAGCATGGTGCCGATGATGGGCAACGCGCCTTCGCTCTCGCCCTCGATCTTCGAGCGCGACGGCGACGTCGGCATCGCCTACGGCATGGGCCTCACGGCCGAGAAGGTGGCGCAGCAGTGGAAGGTGAGCCGCGAGGCGCAGGATGCCTTCGCGCTGCAGTCGCACCAGCGTGCACTCGCCGCGCAGCAGGCCGGCGAGTTCGCGAACGAGATCACGCCCATCGAGGTGACGGACCGCGCGCCGAATCTGGAGACCGGCGAGGCGATGGCCAAGACCCGCACCGTGAACCTCGACGAAGGCGCGCGCCCCGACACCAGCCTCGAAGGCCTGGCCAAGTTGCGCGCGGTGTTCGCCGCGCGCGGCTCGGTCACGGCGGGCAACAGCTCGCAGACTTCCGACGGCGCGGGCGCGCTGATCCTCGCGAGCGAGAGGGCCTGCAAGCAGTTCGATCTCAAGCCGCTCGCGCGCTTCGTGAGCTTCGCGAGCAAGGGAGTGCCGCCGCACATCATGGGCATCGGCCCGATCGAGGCGATTCCGGCGGCGCTGCGCTACGCCGGCCTCACGCAGGACGCGATCGACTGGATCGAGCTCAACGAAGCCTTTGCCGCGCAGTCGCTGGCGGTAATGAACACGCTGGGCCTCGACCCGGCCAAGGTCAACCCGATGGGCGGCGCGATCGCGCTGGGCCATCCGCTGGGTGCGACTGGCGCCATTCGCTCGGCAACCGTGATCCACGCGCTGCAGCGCAAGAAGCTCAAGTACGGCATGGTCACGATGTGCGTGGGCATGGGGCAGGGCGCAGCCGGGATCTTTGAACGCGTCTGACGGTCCGAGCCGGTGCTTGCTCGAAGAGAAAATAAGGAGACAAGCGTGAGACAAGAGACATTGCAACTGGACGACGGCACGCAGCTCGCGCTGCGGATCTACGAGCCCATCGGCCCGCAGCGCGCCAGCGTCGTGATCGGCGGCGCGATGGGCGTGCGCCAGGCTTTCTACGAGCCCTTCGCGCGCTGGCTGACGCAGGAGGGCATCCGCGTCTGGACCTTCGACTATCGTGGCTCGGGTGACTCGCGGCCTGCGACCGCCGGCGGCTCGCTGCGCGGTTTCGAGGCCGACCTGTTCGACTGGGCGCGCGACTATGAAGCCGTGATCGACGCCGCCAAGGCCGCGCGCTCCGACCGGCCGCTCTACCTGCTGGGCCACAGCCTGGGCGCGCAGCTGCCGGGCTTTTTCGAGCGGCCGCAGCAGGTCGACGGCCTCATCGGCATCGCGGCGGGCAGCGGCTACTGGCGCGAGAACGCGCCGCGCCTGAAGCGCAGCATCCTCTACTTCTGGTTCTTCCTGGTGCCGCTGGTCACGCGGCTCTGGGGCTACTTTCCGGGACGCAAGCTCAGGAAGGTGGGCGACCTGCCGCGCGGCGTGATCCTGCAATGGCGGCGCTGGTGCCTGAACCCGCGCTACAGCCTCGGTGCCGAGGGCGATGCGGCCGCCCGCAGCTACGGGCGCGTGCGCTTCCCGGTGCTGGCCCTGTCGATGACCGACGACGAGCTCATGACGCTCGAAGGCACCGAAAGCCTGCTGAGCTTCTATGCCGGCGCGCCGCGCGCGGTGCAGCGCATCGCGCCGGCCGACGTGCAGGCTCGCCAGATCGGGCATTTCGGCTTCTTCCGCGAGCAGTTCAGCCTGAGCCTGTGGCCGCGCCTGGCCGACAGCCTGCACCGGCTCGCGGCGCTGACCGCTGCAGCGCCGGCGGGCGTCCCGCACACGACTGCATGAGCCGGCATCACGGAGGCACACTGCGACGATCATGAGCACACATCCCCTGGACAAGGCCCTCGCGCTCGCGCACAGCGACATCCGCGCCGGGCACTTCACCGGCGCCACGAGCCCGGACTACTGGAACATGGTCGGGCCCTTCGGGGGCACGACCGCGGCGGTGATGCTGCAGGCGGTGCTGAAGCATCCGGAACTGCTCGGCGCGCCGGTGGCGCTGACGGTGAATTACGCCGCGGCGCTCGAGGCGGGCGCCTTCGAGGTGCTGGCGACACCGGTGCGCACCAACCGCTCGACGCAGCACTGGACCATGCTGATGTCGCAGGCCGGCGCCGACGGCCAGCCGCATGTCACGACCACCGCGACCGCGGTCACGGCCCTGCGCCGCGAGACCTGGGGCGCCAACGATCTGCCGATGCCCGAGGTGCCGTCGCCCGAAGAGGTCGAGCGCCTGAGCATCGGCCCGGCGCGCGTGGCCTGGATCTCGCAGTACGAGATGCGTCCGATCAGCGGCGCGATTCCATCCAAGTGGGACGGCAGCGGCGATCACAGCGAAACGCGCATGTGGCTGAGGGATGCGCAGCCGCGTCCGCTCGACTTCGCCTCGCTCGCCGCCTTGAGCGACACCTTCTATCCGCGCGTCTGGCTGCGCCGCGCCAAGCCGGTGCCGATCGGCACCGTGTCGATCACGACGTACTTCCATGCCGACGCAAGGCACCTGGCGGAGGTCGGCCACGGCTACCTGCTGGGCCGTGCGACGGGGCAACAGTTCCAGAACGGCTATTTCGACCAGTCGGCGCAGCTGTGGAGCGAGGCGGGCGCGCTGCTGGCCACCAGCAATCAGATCGTCTACTTCAAGGAATGACCGAATGACGACCAGCAGAGCAGCCCTGATCGTCGGCGCCGGCGACGCCACCGGCGGCGCCATCGCTCGCCGCTTCGCGCGCGAAGGCTACGCCGCCTGCGTCACGCGCCGCAACCTGGACAAGCTGCAGCCACTGGTCGCGCAGATCGAAGCCGAGGGCGGCACTGCGCATGCCTTCGCCAGCGACGCGCGCAAGGAAGAGGAAGTGGTCGCGCTCATCGAGCAGATCGAGTCGACCATCGGGCCGATCGAGGTGCTGGTGTTCAACATCGGCGCCAACGTGCCAGAGAGCATCCTGAGCGAAACCGCGCGCAAGTACTTCAAGGTCTGGGAGATGGCCTGCTTCTCCGGCTTCCTCAACGGGCGCGAAGTCGCCAAGCGCATGGTGGCGCGCCAACGCGGCACCATCCTCTTCACCGGCGCCACGGCCTCGCTGCGCGGCAGCGCCAACTTCGGTGCCTTCTCGGGCGCCAAGATGGCCTTGCGCGCGCTGGCCCAGAGCATGGCGCGCGAGCTCGGCCCGCGCGGCATCCACGTGGCGCACACGGTGATCGACGGCGCCATAGACACCGAGTTCATCAGCAGCAATTTCCCCGAGCGCTATGCGCTGAAGGCGGAGGACGGCATCCTCAACCCCGAGCACATCGCCGACGCCTACTGGATGCTGCACGCGCAGCCGCGCGATGCCTGGACCCACGAGCTCGACCTGCGCCCGTGGTCCGAGAAGTTCTGAGGAGACCGGCATGACGACAACGCGAGCAGTGGAGTTCTATTTCGACTTCGGCAGCCCCGCTTCCTACCTGGCCGCCACCCAGCTGCCGCACCTGTGCGCAGACATCGGCGCCGAGCTGGTGTGGAAGCCGATGCTGCTGGGCGGCGTGTTCCAGGCCACCGGCAACCAGTCGCCGGCCGCCATTGCGGCCAAGGGCCCCTACGTGTTCGAGGACCTCGCGCGTTTCGCGCGGCGCTATGGCGTGCCCCTGCAGCGGAATCCGCACTTCCCGATCAACACACTGCTGCTGATGCGCGGTGCCATCGGCATGCAGATGCGCGAGCCGGAGCGCTTTCGCGCGTACGTCGATGCCGTGTACCACGCGATGTGGGTCGAGCCTTGCAATCTCAACGACCCGGCCACGCTCGCTGCCGCCCTGGCCGGCGCGGGCTTCGACCCGGCATCGATGATCGCGCTGGCCAACGCGCAGGAGGTCAAGGACCGCCTCAAGGCCCAGACCGAAGAAGCCGTGCGGCGCGGCGTGTTCGGCGCGCCCACCATGTTCGTCGGCGATCAAATGTTCTGGGGCCAAGACCGGCTCGATTTCGTGCGCGAGGCACTCGGCGCCTGATCGCCCCGATACTTTCATCTCTTTGCAGCAAGGAACTCCCATGAGCGACATCCTCGTCCACACCGAAGCCGGTGTGATGACCCTCACCTTCAACCGCCTCGACAAGAAGAACTCGATCACCCGCGCGATGTATGCCGAGCTCGCCGATGCGCTGGCCAAGGCCGCCGAAGACGGCGCGGTGCGCGCCGCGCTGATCCAGGGCGACGCCACCATCTTCAGCGCCGGCAACGACATCGGCGACTTCCTGGAAGCGCCGCCCTCGACGCCGGAGTCGCCGGTGTTCCGCTTCCTGCACGGCATCGCAACCTTCCCGAAGCCGCTCGTGGCGGCGGTCTGCGGCCCGGCCGTGGGGATCGGCACCACGATGCTGTTCCATTGCGACCTGGTCTACGCGGGCGACAACGCGGCCTTCTCGATGCCCTTCGTCAACCTGGGCCTGTGCCCCGAGGCGGCCTCCAGCCTGCTGGTGCCCCAGATGCTGGGCTACCACCGCGCGGCCGAGGCGCTGCTTCTGGGCGAGCCCTTCATGGCCGAGGCGGCGCTCGAGGTCGGCCTGGTCAACCGCGTGGTGCCGCCCACCGAAGCCAACGCCATCGCCCAGGCGCAGGCGCGCAAGCTGGCGGCCAAGCCGCTCACGGCACTGATCGAGACCAAGCGCCTGATGAAGAAGTCGCAGCAGCCGGCCGTGCTCGAACGCATGGGCGAAGAAGGCCAGAGCTTCGGCCGCATGCTCCGCGAGCCGGCGGCGCGCGAGGCCTTCACGGCCTTCATGGAAAAGCGGCGGCCGGATTTCTCGAAGGTCTGAGGCGCGCTCAGTCCTTCACGATGGGCCTTGGCCGCCCGTTGTCGTCGATCGCGACATAGGTGAAGGTGGCCTCGGTCACCTTGATATATTCGCCCTGGGCCTTGAAGCGCTCGGCGAACACCTCGACCGTGACCGTGACCGAGGTGCGCCCGACGCGCACCAGCTTCGAATAGAAGGACAGGATGTCGCCCAGCCGCACCGGCTGCTTGAAGACGAATTCGTTGACCGCGACGGTCGCCATGCGGCCCTTGGCATAGCGGGCCGGGATCACGGACCCGGCCAGGTCGCATTGCGCCATGACCCAGCCGCCGAAGATGTCGCCGTTGGCGTTGACGTCGGCCGGCAGCGGAATCACCTTGAGCACCAGCTCCATGTCGGCGGGCAGGCTCTTGAGGGTGGCAGCCACATTGGCGCTTGGAGATTCGGACATGGGCACAATCTGAGAACAACAAACAGCCACGATTGTCTCCGATGCGCCGCAGCGGCGAAGCCCTTTCCTCTCCCCACCCCGTCTCCGCGGGCCAGCCCGCGCGCAGCGATCGCTCCGACTGGGCCACCCTGCGGCGCCTGTTCCCCTACCTGTGGCGCTACAAGTGGCGCGTGATGGCGGCGCTTGCCTTCATGGTGGGCGCCAAGGTCGCGAACGTCGGCGTGCCGGTGCTGCTCAAGAACCTGGTCGACACCATGACGCCCAAGCCGGACATGGCGCAGGCGCTGCTGGTGGTGCCGATCGCGCTCTTGGTGGCCTACGGGCTGCTGCGCTTTTCGACCTCGCTGTTCGGCGAGCTGCGCGAGCTGGTCTTCGCCAAGGCGACCGAGGGCGCGGCGCGCAGCATCTCGCTGGAGGTGTTCCGCCACCTGCATGCGCTGTCGCTGCGCTTCCACCTCGAGCGGCAGACCGGCGGCATGACGCGCGACATCGAACGCGGCACGCGCGGCGTGCATTCGCTGATCTCGATGTCGCTCTACAGCATCGTGCCGACCATCATCGAGCTGACGCTGGTGCTGACCATTCTGGGTGTCAAGTTCGATGCGCTCTTCGTCTGGATCACCGGGGTCGCGCTGCTGCTCTACATCGTCTTCACCGTCACGGTGACCGAATGGCGCACGCAGTTCCGCAAGACCATGAACGAGCTCGACTCGGTGGCGCAGAGCCGCGCCGTCGACTCCCTGCTGAACTACGAGACCGTCAAGTACTTCAACAACGAGGAGTTCGAGGCCGGGCGCTACGACGCCAGCCTGGACCGCTACCGGAAGGCGGCCATCAAGAGCCAGCGCACCCTCTCCATGCTCAATACCGGCCAGCAGCTGCTGATCGCGGTCAGCCTGGTGCTGATGCTGTGGCGCGCGACGGCCGGCGTGGTCGAGGGGCGCATGACCCTGGGCGACCTGGTCATGGTCAACGCCTTCATGATCCAGCTCTACATCCCGCTCAACTTCCTGGGCGTGATCTACCGCGAGATCAAGCAGAGCCTGACCGACCTCGACAAGATGTTCGTGCTGATGGAAAAGGAGCGCGAGGTGCGCGATGCGCCGGACGCGAAGCCCTTGGCAGGCATCGATTCGACCGTGCGCTTCGAGGACGTGAGCTTCGCCTACGAGGCCGCGCGGCCTATCCTCAAACATGTGAGCTTCGAGATCCCGGCCGGCAAGACGGTGGCCGTGGTCGGCCCCTCGGGCTCGGGCAAGTCCACGCTGGCGCGGCTGCTCTACCGCTTCTACGACGTCCAGCAAGGCCGCATCACGATCGGCGGCGAAGACATCCGAGAAGTCAAGCAGGCCAGCGTGCGGCAGGCCATCGGCATCGTGCCGCAGGACACCGTGCTCTTCAACGACACCGTCGAATACAACATCGCCTACGGCCGGCCGGGCGCCAGCCGCGCCGAGGTGGAAGAGGCAGCACGCGCGGCGCGCATCCACGACTTCATCGCCGCCACGCCCAAGGGCTACGAAACCACGGTCGGCGAGCGCGGCCTCAAGCTCTCGGGCGGCGAGAAGCAGCGCGTGGCGATCGCGCGCACGCTGCTGAAGAACCCGCCGATCGTGATCTTCGACGAAGCCACTTCGGCGCTCGACTCGGCCAACGAGCGTGCGATCCAGTCCGAGCTCAAGAGCGCGGCGCAGAACAAGACCACGCTGGTGATCGCGCACCGTCTCTCGACCGTGGTCGACGCGCACGAGATCCTCGTGCTCGAAGGCGGCGTCATCGTCGAGCGCGGCACGCACGCGGCCCTGCTCGCGCAGCAGGGCAAGTACGCGCAGATGTGGGCCCTTCAGAAGATCGAGGCCCAGCCGGTTCTTTGAACTCTTTTTACTGATCCAGGAGCGATTCGAGAATGTCCGAGAAGATTCCCCTGCTGGTGCTCAACAGCCTGTCGAGCGCCCACCAGGCCCAGATTGCCGCGGTCTACGACATGCGCTATGCGCCCACCCCCGCCGAGCGCGCCGCCGCAATCGCCGCGCAGGGCGCGAAGTACCGCGCGGTGCTGACCATCGGCGTGATCGGCCTCACGCCCCAGGAGCTGGAAGCGATGCCGAAGGTCGAGCTCATCTGCGCGATGGGCGCCGGCTACGAGGCTTGCCGCTCGAGGCGGCGCGTGCGCGCGGCATCGCGCTCGCCAACGGCGCCGGCACCAACGACGACTGCGTGGCCGACCACGCCTTCGGCCTCCTGATCGGCGTGGTGCGCGGCATCCGCACGCTCGACAGGCTGTGCCGCGACGGCGTGTGGCGCGAAGAGATCCCGCAGCCACCCAATGTCTCGGGCAAGCGTCTCGGCATCCTGGGCCTGGGCACCATCGGCCAGAAGATCGCCAGGCGCGCCGCGGGCTTCGACATGGAGATCGGCTACCACAACCGCAAGCCGCGCGAGGGCGCGGCGCACCGCTACTTCGACAGCCTGAAGGCGCTGGCCGAGTGGTGCGACGTGCTGGTGGTCGCGACGCCGGGCGGGCCGGGCACGCGGCACATGGTCGATGCCGGCATCCTCGATGCGCTGGGGCCGCAGGGCTTCCTGGTCAACATCTCGCGCGGCAGCGTGGTCGACACCGAGGCGCTCGCGGCCGCGCTGCGCGACAAGCGCATCGCCGGCGCCGGCCTCGATGTCTACGAAAGCGAGCCGAAGCGCCCCGAGCCGCTGATAGGCCTCGACAACGTGCTGCTCACGCCGCACATGGCGGGCTGGTCGCCGGAGGCGACGCAGGCCTCGGTGGACCGCTTCATGGCCAACGCCGAAGGGCACTTCTCGGGGCGGGGCGTGGTGTCACCGATTTAGGCGGCGGACACTGTCGGCGCCGGGCCGCCCCAAGGCGGCCGAGCCTCCCCCTCGGAGGTGGCGCAGCACACGAAGTGGCAAGCCGAGGGGCAGACATAATCCGCGTTCATGGAAACCAAGTGGCTTGAAGACTTCGTCAGCCTTGCCGAGACCCGCAGCTTCAGCCGCTCGGCACAATTGCGTCATGTGACCCAACCCGCCTTCTCGCGCCGCATCCAGGCGCTCGAAGGCTGGGCCGGCACCGACCTGGTCGACCGCAGCTCCTATCCCACGCGCCTCACGCCCGCCGGCCAGACCTTGTACGGCCAGGCCATCGAGATGCTGCAGGCGCTGCAAAGCACGCGCGCCATGCTGCGCGGCCACTCGGCCGCGGCGCAGGACGTGATCGAGTTCGCGGTGCCGCACACGCTGGCCTTCACTTTCTTCCCGGCCTGGGTCACGAGCCTGCGCGAACAGTTCGGGCCGATGAAGAGCCGGCTCATCGCGCTCAACGTGCACGACGCCGTGCTGCGGCTGGTCGAAGGCAGCTGCGATCTGCTGATCGCCTACAACCATCCTTCGCAGCCGCTGCCGCTGGACGCGACGCGCTACGAGATGGTGAGCCTCGGCCAGGAGGTGGTCGCGCCCTGGGTCAAGCCCGATGCCGACGGCGCGCCGCGCTACCGCCTGCCGGGCCGGCCCGGCCAGCCGCTGCCCTACCTGGGCTATGCGCCCGGCGCCTACCTGGGCCGCGTGGTCGACCAGCTGCTCAAGGAATCCGACACCGCCATCCACCTCGATCGCGTCTACGAGACCGACATGGCCGAGGGTCTCAAGGTGATGGCGCTCGAAGGTCACGGCATCGCCTTCCTGCCGCAGAGCGCGGTGCGAAGGGAAGTGCGCGCCCGCACGCTGGTGAGTGCCTTGCCGCCGGAGATCGAGAGCCTGGAGGCGACGATGGAAATCCGCGCCTACCGCGAGCGGCCCGCCGCGGCCGCGCCGGCCAAGGCCGGTGGGCGCGCGGCCAAGGCCGATGCGGGCGGCCCGCGCGCCAAGGGCACGGTCGAGGCGCTGTGGGCCTATCTGGTCGGAACCCAGCCGGCGCCCTGAATCGAAGCCGGGGACTTTGTGCACTGCACAAATCTATGACGCGGCGGCATGTCCACCTCCGCATTGCGCATTTGCCTCCGCAAGAGGCCGGCCCTACAGTCGGGCCCCAGGTTTTGCTGTCGCACATGATTTGGAGGCACGCGAGCGCGTGCTTTTTTTTGGCCGCGCCTCGGGCACAAAGGCTGCTAAGCCATAGGCGATCACGGCGAAACCAAAGCGACGCACCAGCGCGGGACTCTTGCACGCTCGGCATGTCTGCCATCGGTGCAGAGCGCACCGGGTTGGCCCGGGTATCCCGCACAATGCGAGTGTCTAGAATTTCGACGTATCTCTCTCAGTCACACAGGAGTTTTCCAAATGAAGAAGCAAGTATTGGCAATGGCAGTGATGGCGCTCGTCGCAGGCGGCGCTTTCGCGCAGGCCAATGACACCCTGGCGAAGATCAAGGCCTCAGGCGTCATCACCGAGGGCGTGCGCGAGTCCTCCGGCCTTTCCTATACGCTGGGCGGCGGCCAGTACACCGGCTTCCACTACGACATTTGCGCCAACATCATCAAGGACCTCGAGAAGGTCGTCGGCAAGAAGCTGGAAACCAAGTACCAGCCCGTGACCTCGCAGAACCGCATCCCCCTGGTGCAGAACGGCACCGTCGACCTCGAGTGCGGCTCCACCACCAATAACGCCACGCGCCAGAAGGACGTTGCCTTCGCCGTCACCACCTACGTCGAAGAAGTGCGCATCGCCGTCAAGGCCAACTCGGGCATCAACAAGATCGCCGACCTGAACGGCAAGACAGTTGCCACCACCACCGGCACCACCTCGGTCCAGACGCTGCGCAAGAACGAGCGCGCCACCGGCGTCGACTTCAAGGAGCTCTACGGCAAGGACCACTCCGACAGCTTCCTGCTGCTCGAATCGGGCCGCGCCGATGCCTTCGTGATGGACGGCTCGATCCTCGCCTCCAACATCGCCAAGTCGAAGAACCCGGCCGACTTCAAGATCGTCGGCGAAGTGCTGAGCGTCGAGCCGATCGCAATCATGATCCGCAAGGACGACCCGGCCTTCAAGAAGGCGGTCGACGACAGCATCAAGGCGCAGATCAAGTCGGGCGAGCTCAACAAGCTCTGGGACAAGTGGTTCCTGCAGCCGATCCCGCCGTCGAACGTCAAGATCGGCCTGGCCCTGTCGGACGCCACCAAGAACGCGTGGGCGAACCCGAACGACAAGCCGATGGAAGACTACGCGGCGAAGAAGTAATCCAAGCGCCCGTCGCAGCGCAACGCCCGCCACCCCTGGCGGGCGTTTGTTTTATCGCGACATAACAACAGTCAGGAAAAAGGAGAGTCCCGATGGGATCGAACTGGGATTGGCAGGTCTTCTTGCAAGACCCCGGGGGGAAGTACCCGACGTACTGGGAATGGATGCTGTCGGCCTGGGGCTGGACCGTGTCCGTGGCCCTCTTGGCATTGATCGTTGCGCTCGTGCTGGGCTCGCTGATCGGCATCATCCGCACCTTGCCCGACAGCCCCTGGCTGATCCGCTTCGGCAACGCGTGGGTTGAGCTCTTCCGCAACATCCCGCTCCTGGTGCAGATCTTCCTCTGGTACCACGTGATCCCGGCGCTGGTGCCGGCAATGAAGGACGTGCCCAGCTTCATCCTGGTGGTGCTCGCGCTGGGCTTCTTCACCTCGGCGCGGATCGCCGAGCAGGTGCGCTCCGGCATCCAGGCGCTGCCCAAGGGCCAGCGCTACGCGGGCATGGCGGTGGGCTTCACGACGCCGCAGTACTACCGCTACGTGATCCTGCCGATGGCCTACCGCATCATCATCCCGCCGCTCACGAGCGAGACGATGAACATCTTCAAGAATTCGTCGGTGGCCTTCGCGGTGTCGGTGACCGAGCTCACCATGTTCGCGATGCAGGCGCAGGAGGAAACCTCGCGCGGCATCGAGGTCTACCTGGCCGTCACGGCGCTCTACGTGGTCTCGGCCTTCGCGATCAACCGGCTGATGGCGTACATCGAGAAGAAGACCCGCGTGCCGGGCTTCATCGTCTCGGCCAACGCCGGCGGCGGAGGACACTGACATGATGAATCTCGACCTGTCCTTCTACAACTGGGACGTCATCAGCAACTTCGTCGTCAAGGGCTTCTACTTCAGCATCATGCTGACCATCGTCGCCACCATCGGCGGCGTGATCTTCGGCACCATCCTGGCGTTGATGCGGTTGTCGGGCAAGAAGTGGCTCGATGCGCCCGCTGCCGTCTACGTCAACGGCATGCGCAGCATTCCGCTGGTGATGGTGATCCTGTGGTTCTTCCTGCTGGTGCCGGGCTCGTTCTACGCGTCCTTCGGTTCGATCGGCAGCAACTACCGCTCCGAGATCTCGGCCGTGATCACCTTTATCGCGTTCGAGGCGGCCTACTTCAGCGAGATCATGCGCGCGGGCATCCAGTCGATCCCGCGCGGCCAGGTCTACGCCGGCCAGGCGGTGGGCATGACCTACGGCCAGAACATGAAGCTGGTGGTGCTGCCGCAGGCCTTCCGCAACATGCTGCCGGTGCTGCTCACGCAGACCATCATCCTGTTCCAGGACACCTCGCTGGTCTACGCCATCGGCGCCTACGACATGCTCAAGGGCTTCGAGACCGCGGGCAAGAACTTCGGCCGCCCGATCGAGGCCTACCTGCTCGCTGCGGTCGTGTACTTCATCATGTGTTATGCCTTGTCCTGGCTCGTCAAACGCCTGCACAAGAAAATCGCCATCATCCGCTGAAGGAGAGAAAAGATGTCCGACAAAATGATCGAAATCAAGAACGTTTCCAAGTGGTATGGCCCGGTGCAGGTGCTCCAGGACTGCTCGGTCGACATCGCCAAGGGCGACGTGGTGGTGGTGTGCGGGCCCTCGGGCTCCGGCAAGTCCACGCTCATCAAGACGGTGAACGCGCTCGAGCCCTTCCAGAAGGGCGAGATCACGGTCAACGGCATTCCGCTGCACGACCCGAAGACCAACCTGCCGAAGCTGCGTTCCAAGGTCGGCATGGTGTTCCAGCACTTCGAGCTGTTCCCGCACCTGTCGGTGACCGAGAACCTCACGATCGCGCAGATCAAGGTGCTGGGCCGCAGCGCCGATGAGGCCAAGACCCGCGGCTTGAAGATGCTCGACCGCGTGGGCTTGATGGCGCACAAGGACAAGTACCCCGGCCAGCTCTCGGGCGGCCAGCAGCAGCGCGTGGCGATCGCGCGCGCGCTCAGCATGGACCCGATCGTGATGCTGTTCGACGAGCCGACCTCGGCGCTCGACCCCGAGATGGTCGGCGAAGTGCTGGACGTGATGGTGGCGCTGGCCAAGGAAGGCATGACCATGATGGTGGTCACCCACGAGATGGGCTTTGCCCGCAAGGTGGCCAACCGGGTGATCTTCATCGACGTCGGCGGGCGCATCCTCGAGGACTGCTCGAAGGACGAGTTCTTCAGTCATCCCGAGAATCGCCAGCCGCGCACCAAGGATTTTTTGAACAAGATCCTGGCGCACTGAACGCCCATTACCAACAAAAAAGCCCCGCAATGCGGGGCTTTTTTGTTCCTGGGGTGTTATTTTTTTCGGTTCGCAATCGCCTGCTCGGCCTTCGCCACCAGATCGTTGCCGATCGTCGGCTTCCACTTCGCATACACCGGCCGCGTCGCCTTCACGAAGGCCTCGCGCTCGGCCGGCGACAGCTTGGTGACCGTCACGCCGAGCGCGGCGATGTCCTTGAGCAAGGGCTGGTCGGCCTCGACAAGTCCCTTGCGCGCGATGGCGATCTGCTCCTTGCCGGCGTCGATCGCCGCCTGGCGCACGATCGCTTGGTCGGCCGGCGTCCACGAGTTCCACACCTCCTTGTTGACCACGAAGACCAGCGGATCGGCCACGTAGCCCCACATCGTCACGTTCTTCTGGCCCACGGTGTGCAGTTTGGCTGCGGTGAAGATCGACATCGGGTTTTCCTGCCCGTCGACCGCGCCGCTGGCAAAGGCGGGCTGCGCATCGGCCCAGCTCATCTGCGTGGGATTGGCGCCCAGCGCGGTGAAGGTGTCGACGAACAGCGGCGAGCCCACCACGCGGATCTTCAGGCCCTTCAGGTCTTCCGGCGTCTTGATGGGCCGCTTGGAGTTCGTGATCTCGCGGTAGCCATTTTCGCCCCAGGCCAGCGGCACCACGCCGGCCTTCTCGAGCGTCGCGAAGATGTCCTTGCCCACCGGGCCCTGCGTCAGCGCATCCACCGCCGCGTAGTCGGGCATCAGGAAGGGCAGCGAGAACAGGTTGAGCTGCTTGACCTGCGGCGACCAGTTGATGGTCGAGCCGATGGCCATGTCGATCACGCCCTGGCGCAGCGCGCTGAACTCGCGCGTCTGGTCGCCCTGGATCAGCGAGACGCCGGGGTAGAGCTTGATGTTGATGCGGCCCTGGGTTCGCTCGCGAACCAGGTTGGCCCAGATCTCTCCGCCCTTGCCCCAGGGGAAGGCGGTGCCGACCACGAGCGACATCTTGTATTCGGACTTGTAGGTCTGCGCCGGTGTGGCCGCAGAGAAGCCGCCGAGCGTGGCGGCGACGGCCATCAGGCCGAGCAGGGAACGACGGAAGTTCATGGGTCAGTCTCCTTTGGAAAAATCTAATAGCCTAGTTTTCTGGGTAGCCACAGGGCGAGTTCAGGCCAGGCAATCACCGCCACCATCACGAGGAACATCGCAAACAGCATCCAGCCGACCCAGCGCACGGTCTCTTCCATGCGCACGCCGGCGATGCGACACGAGACCATCAGGTTCACCGCCAGCGGCGGCGTGAACTGGCCCAGCGCCACCTTGAGCGTGAGGATGACGCCGAACCACACCGGGTCCCACTTGTAGTACTGCACGATCGGCCACAGCAAGGGCACGAAGATCAGGAAGATCGATACGCCGTCGAGGAACATGCCGACCGTGATGAGCAGCAGGATCAGGAGCGACAGTACGCCGTATTCGCCCAGCCCCGAGTTCACGATCGCGCGGGTGACCGGATCGATCACGCCCAGCGTCGAGAGCGAATAGGCAAAGATGCCCGCGAGCGAGACCACCAGCAGGATCACGGCCGAGAGCTCGCCCGATTCGCGCAGGATCAAAAACAGGTCGCGGACCTTGATCGTGCGGTGGATCGCCATGCCGACGAAGAGCCCGTAGAACACCGCGACCACGGCCGCCTCGGTGGGCGTGAACCAGCCGGCGCGCATGCCGCCGAGGATCAGCACCGGCGCCGCCAGGCCCCACACGGCATCGCGAAAACTCTTCCAGAAGGGCGGGCGCGGCAGGGTGGATTCGAGCGCGCCCATCTTGTGCCTGCGCGCCAGCCACACGGCCGGAACGATCAGCGCGAAGCCGGCCAGCACGCCGGGCACCATGCCGGCGGCGAACAGCGCCGGCACCGAGGCGCCCGGCACCAGCACCGAGTAGACGATGAAGGCCACCGAGGGCGGGATCAGGATGTCGGTGGCCGCGGCCGCGCCGACCACGCTGGCCGAGAAGGCGTTGGGGTAGCCGGCGCGCGACATCGCGCCGATCATCACCGCGCCCACGGCCGCCGCGTTGGCCGGGCCCGAGCCCGATATGCCGCCCAGGAACATCGCAACCACGATCGCCACCAGCGGCAGCATGCCGCTGCCGCGCCCGACGATCGCGATCGCGAAGTTGACGAGGCGCAGCGCCACGCCCGAGCGGTCGAAGATCGAGCCCACCAGCACGAACATCGGGATCGCGAGCAGCGGGTACTTGCCGAGGCCGGCATAGAAGTTCTGCGGCACCGCGAGCAGGCCGAACCATTGCGCGTCGGCATTGGCGAGCCCGATGGCCACCGCGCCCGCGAGGCCGAGCGCCGCGCCGATCGGCACGCCGACCAGCATCATCAGGATGAAGGCGACGAAGAGCAGCGTCGGGATCATTCGCCCGAACCCCCGGCGCGCATCTCGCGGCCGCGCCGGGCGAACAGGCCCAGGGCGCGCAGCCCGATCGCGGAGCAGACGATCGGCAGCCAGATCGAGTACCACCACTGCGGCACGCCGATGCCGGGGGAGGTCTCCTCGAAGCGCCAGTCGTCCCAGACCACGCGCACGCTCAAGCCGGCGATCAGGAAGAACAAGAGCGCCACCATCAGCGCGCCGAACTGCGCGAGCCGCTTGCGCCGCGCCATCGATCCGCCCTCGGCGAAGTACTCGATGCGGATGTGACGGTCGCGCGCCACGGCGGCGGAGCCGGCGACCATGGCCAGCAGGATCATGAGGAAGACCGAGAACTCCTCGGTCCACGCGAAGGAGGAATCGGTGAAATAGCGCACCAGCACATTGGCGAAGGTGATGCAGGCCAGGAGGCCCATGATGATCACCGTGGCCCAGTCCTCGATGGCGAGCGGCACGCGCGTGGGCTCGTCGGCGGCTGCTATTTCGGGGGGAAGAGGGCTGGCGGCGTCCAGCAGAGGGCCGGACTCGGGGGGAGAGGACATCGGGGGGAACGGGTCAGCGGGTCAGCGGCCGGAATTCGACCAGCACGGATCGTAACGATCCATAACCGTTCGCCCCATCGGGGCTTTCCTTAGCCGCTTCCTGGATGGCCCTATCGGTAGACCAGGCCCGAGAGGCGCCACGCGAGCCGCTCGCGGACCATCGGCAAGCGCGACAGCGTGCGCAGCAGGAGGTTGCGCGCGGCCCGCAGCCCCGGGCGGGCCGTCGCCATGCGCGTGAGGCGATCGGCCAGCGCGATCACCTGCTGTGCCACGGGACGCCGCGTGGTGCCGTAGGCATCGAGCGCCGTTTCGTTTCCGGCTAGCGCCTGCCTCAGTGCGCGGGCCAGGGCAATCGCATCGAGGATGCCGACGTTCATGCCCTGGCCGCCGGCCGGGCTGTGCACGTGCGCGGCATCGCCGACCAGCAGCACGCGACCGGAGCGGTATGCATCGGCCAGCTTGTGATGAACCCTGAAGCGCGAGCCCCAGAGCACGTCGTGAACCACGGCCCGCTCGCTCGCCGGGCCGCGCGCGTCCAGCAGGGCCTGCACGTACCCCACATCGGGGTGCTCCGGCGCGTCTGCGACGGTCGCGACGATGCGGTGTGCGCCGTCCGGCAGAGGCGCCACGACGACCATGCCCGCAGGCGAGAAGTAGAGGATCACCTCGTTGCGCGGCACGCCGCCCGTCAGGCGCACGTCGGCCAGAACGAAGGACTCCCCGTAGCTTCCGCCCGTGAAGCCGATGGCAGCGCATTCGCGCACCGTGCTGTGCATGCCGTCGGCACCGACGACGTAGAGTGCCCGCAATTGCGTGCCGTCGTCGAGCGTCGCGGTGGCGCCGGACGCGTCCTGGCGCACGTCGACCAGCACGCGGGGGCGAAGCACCTGGCCGCCCAGTTCGCGCAGCCGCTCGAGCAGCACGCTTTCGGTGACCGCCTGCGAGACCATCAGGGTGTAGGGGAAGCGCGTGGGCAACTGTTCGAAGCCGATCGGCATCAGCACGCGGTCCCGATCGCGAATCGTGAAGCGCTGCGCCTGCAGGCCACGCTCGACCAGCCGCTCGGCGACCTTCAGCGGTTGGAGGACCTCCAGGGTGCGGGCATGAACCACCGCTGCGCGCGAGGTGTTGGCGCCCTCGGCCTGGCGGTCGATCAGCATGATGTTCACGCCGCGAGCGGCCAGCGCGGTGGCCAGCGTGAGTCCGGCGGGCCCTGCACCGACGATGAGGACGTCGGCGTCGAAGGAAGAAGAAGAGGTCGCGGGGATGTCAGTCATGAGGGGCTCCAGAAAGTCAACAGATGTTGGTCAACGTGTGTTGACAATGTAGTGCCGACCTGGAGGTTTGTCAACAAGCGTTGGCCTATACTTGTTGACATGACTGATGAACTCTCCCCACCCGCCCGGCGCTCCGACGCCACCAAGGCCACGATCCTGGCGGCCGCCCGCGCGCAGTTCGCGGCCCTCGGCTACCAGGCGACGACCATTCGCGCGGTCGCAACCGCTGCCGGCATCGATCCGGCCATGGTGATGCGCTACTTCGGCAACAAGGAAGGGCTGTTCGCCGCCGCCGCCGATTTCGACTTGCGCTTGCCGGATCTCGGCGCGGTGCAGCGCGATGCGCTGGGTGCTGCGCTGGTGTCGCACTTCCTGGATCGTTGGGAGGGCGACGAGACGCTGATGGCGCTACTGCGCACCGCGACGACCAACGAGACCGCGGCGGCGCGCATGCAGGCGCTCTTCTCGACGCAGATGGCGCCGTTGATCGCGCGCCTGAGCGGCGACACGCGCGCCGGCGCGGCCGCGCGCGCGGGACTGATCGCGACCCAGATCCTCGGCCTCGCCCTGTGCCGCTATGTGCTGCGGCTGCCGCCGGTGGTCGCGCTCAAGCGGCCGGAGATGGTCCGCCGCATCGGCGCGACCGTGCAGTCCTACCTGTTCGATAGCTGAGGCGCAGCCCTCACTCCAGCTTGGCGCCCGACTGCTTGATCAGCCGCTCCCACACCGGGCGCTCGGCCTTGTAGGCGGCGGCAAAGGCTTCGGGCGAGCTGTCCTTGAGCTCGAAGCCCATGGTCGCGACCTTCTGCTGCACGTCGGGCTGCTGCGTGGCCTTGCGGATCTCGTCGGCGAGCCGCTGCACGATCGGCTTGGGCGTGCCGGCGGGTGCCGCGACCGCCAGCCAGCCGGTCAGGCGATAGGCCTCGTCTTTCAGGCCCTGCTCGGCCAGCGTGGGCACGTTGGGCAGGGTGCTCATGCGGCGTTCGCCGGTCACGCCGATGGCCTTGAGCTTGCCGGCCTCGATGTGCGGCTTGGCCTGCAGCGCGCTCGCGTAGGCCATCTGGATCTGGCCGCCGATCAGGTCTTGCACCATCGGCGCCTCGCCCTTGTAGGCGACGTGGTTCATGTCGGCGTCCTGCGTGAGGCTCATGTGCGCGCCGGCCAGGTGCGGGTAGGCGCCCAGCCCGTAGGAGCCGTAGGCCACTTTGCCCTTGTTGGCGGCCACGTATTTCAGCAGCTCGGGCGCGGTCTTGGCCGGCACGCTCGGGTGCACCACCAGCACCAGCGGGCCCATCGCGACCTGGTAGACCAGCGTCAGGTCGCGCTCCGGGTGGTAGGGCAGCTTCTCGTAGAGGAACTGGTTGGTGAGCAGCGCGTTGGAGAGGGACATCACGATGGTGTAGCCGTCGGGCGCCGCCTTGGCGACCGCGTCGGTGCCGATGATGCCGGCCGCGCCGGGCTTGTTGTCGATCACCACCGGCTGGCCCAAGCCGGCCGAGAGCTTCTCGCCGATCACGCGCGCCAGCACGTCGGTGCCGCCGCCGGCGGCGAAGGGGACGACCATTTTGATCGGCTTGTTCGGGTAGGCGGCCTGCGCGTGCGCGGCGCTGCCCGCGCCCAGCGCGAGTGCCGAGGCCGCGGCGCAGAGCCAGGCGCGGCGGTGCAGGGAATGGGTGTTCATGTGTGTCTCCTGTAGATGTTGTCGGCCTTATCGCAGGACGACCTGCGTCTTGAAGGGCAGACGGCCGAGCGCCTCCGCAAGCCGCGCCTGCAGCGCCGCGGCCTGCGCGCCGGTAGCGGCCGCATCGATCACGACCTGGAGCGCGCTCTCGCCGTCGGCTCGCACCTCGGGCCGTGCAGCGAGGCCGAGCGCTTCGCAGGCCTCGCCGACCAGGGCCTGCGCCACGCGGCGCGCGGCCAGCGCCCGCAGTTCGGGCTTGTAGATCTTGCCGACGTTGGTCATCGGCATGTGCTCGATCACGACCACCGACTTCGGCTTGGCCGGCGCTTCGTCGACGCGCGCGGCGGTGAAGGCCAGCAGCTCGGCCTCGCTCGCCGTCATGCCGGGTACCAGCGTGGCGAAGGCCACCGGCAGCTCGCCGGCATAGGCATCGGGCGCGCCGACCGCGGCGCACAGCTGCACGGCAGGGTGCGCGCCCAGCGCGTCCTCGATGGTCTTGGGGTCGATGTTGTGGCCGCTGCGGATGATCAGGTCCTTGGAGCGGCCGCTCAGGTTGAGCCGCTCCTCGCCGTCGAGCCAGCCGAGGTCGCCGGTGGCGAGCCAGCCGTCGGCCGTGAAGGCCTTGGCCGTGTCGGCCGGATCGACGAAGCCCGAGAACAGGTTGGGTGACTTGAAGAGCACCATGCCCTGCTCGCCTGCCGGCAGCTCGCGATCGCTCGGGTTGCCGTGCTCGTCGAGCGCGACGATGCGCAGCTGCGAATAAGGCAGCCGGAAACCCACGCAGCCTGCCGGCCCGATCACGCCCGGCGGTGTGATGGTCGAGATGCCGGCCATCTCGGTCATGCCCAGGCTCTCGTGCACATGTAGGCCGAACAGGCGCTCGAAGCGCGCCGCCAGCTCGGGCGCGAGTACCGCGGCGCCGGTGCGGCAGTACTTGATCGACGAGATGTCGGCGCCGTTCAGCGGCACATTGGCCAGCGCCGCCAGCACCGTGGGCACGGCAGACAGCGAGGTTGGCCGGTACTTCTCGACCAGACGCCAGTAGTTGGCCAGCACCTGCTTGTTGCGCATCAGTTGCGCGGTCGGAATGATCACCTCGACCCCGGCGGACAGTGCAGACAGCGAAGCCGGCAGCACGCCCGCCACGTGGAACAGCGGGTAGCCGTTGATGGTGACGTCGCTGCTCTTCAATCCTTGCAGCTTCACGCTGGCCCAGGCGGTGAAGACCTGCGCGCCATGGCTGTGGCGCGCCAGCTTGGGCGCGCCGGTGGTGCCGCCGGTGTGGAAGTAGGCGGCGATGTCGCCGGGCGCGATGTCGCGGCCGCTCGCGAGCCGGTCGGCCGGCACGTGCGCGCACATCGCGTTGAAATCGGCCACGCGCTCGGGCAGATCGCCGGCGCTGCCCACGGGCTCGTCGTGCGGCGCCACGCGCAGCACGGTGGTGAGCGTGGGCACCTGGCCGCGCAGGCGCAGCGCCTTCGACCACATGCCCGATTCCTCGTCCGAGCCGTAGGCGATCAACACCTTGGCGCGGCCGGCCGTCATCAGCGAGACCAGCTTCTCGTCGCTGAGCAGCGGGTTGAGCGGCTGCACGATGCCGGCCGCTTCGCCGCCCCACAGCGCCAGGTGGTACTCGAGACAGCCCGGCAGCAGCACGGCCACTGCATCCTCCGGCCCGACACCCAGCGCGTGCAGCATGTTCGCGGTCTGATGGATGCCGGCCAGGAGCTCGGCGTAGGACCAGCGGATCGGCTGGTCGGCCGGATCGGCCGTGCGCAGGAAGGTCAGCGCCGTCTTGTCGCCGAAGGCCGCAGCGGCATTGCGGAAGATCTCGTAGGTGCTGCGCACGGTCAGCGCCTCGGCAAGCGGCGTCTGCTCGAGCCTTCGGACGTCCTCGATGCTGCGGACGGGGAAGGAGGGGCTGAAGGGCGCGGCGTTCATCTGGCCTGCCTGCCGAAGGCGATGAAGCGCTGCAGGTGATGGTCTTCGTCGCCCAGCTGGTGGTCGATCATCACGAGCCGCTTGGCGTAGTGGGCCAGCGGCAGCTCCCAGGTCATGCCGATGCCGCCATGCATCTGGATGCTCTCTTCGGCCACCAGCGCGCCGATGCGGCCGATGCTGGCCTTGGCCGCCGACAGTGCACGCTCGCGCGTGGCGCGGTCGGCATCGTCGATGGCGGCCGCGGCGTTGATCACGGCCGAGCGGGCCTGCTCGATCTCGAGCAGCAGGTCCGCCATGCGATGCTGCAGCGCCTGGAAGCTGCCGATCAGCATGCCGAATTGCTTGCGCGTGCGCAGGTATTCCAGCGTGGCCGCCTTGGCGGCTTCCATCGCGCCCAGGCTTTCGGCACTGAGGGCCAGCACGCCGCGGCCGACGGCGCGTTCCAGCACCGCGTGCCCCTGGCCTTCGGCGCCCACCAGCGCGTCGGCGGGGAGCGTCACGCCGTCCAGCACGACCTCCGCCACGCGGCCGCCGTCGATGGCCGGTGCGCCGCGCACGTAGACGCCCTTGGTCTTCGCGGGCACCAGGTACAGCGAGATGCCGGCTTCGTCATCCGGCGCGCCCGAGCTGCGGGCCGAGACCAGGAACAGATCCGCCTGCTCCCCCTGCGGCACCACGGCCTTGGCGCCGTTCAGCAACCAGCGGTCGCCGCTGCGGTCGGCGCGGGTCTGCACATGTGCCAGTTCGTAGTGGGTGCCGGGCTCGTCGTGCGCAAGCGCCGTGATGGTGCCGCCGCCGATGATCTCGGCCAGCGTTTCCTTCTGCGCCTCGCTGCCGGCGGCTGCGATGGCGTCGCCGACCATGACCGCGCCCAGCAGGGGCTCGACCACCAGGCCGCGGCCCAGCGCCTCGAAGACCACGGCGATGTCGAAGCCGCCGCCGCCGAAGCCGCCGTCCTCTTCGCGGAACAGGGCGCCGATCACGCCGAGCTCGGCGAACTGCTGCCAGATCTCGGTGCTGAAACCCTGGGCCGACTTCGCGATGCGGTCGCGCGTCTCGAAGGCGTACTGCTCGGCGATGAAACGATTCAGGCTGTCGGCGAGCATGCGCCGGTCTTCGGTATGTTCGAAGTTCATGGCAGTTTCCTCACAGGCCCAGGATCATCTTGGAGATGATGTTCTTTTGGATTTCATTGGAGCCGCCGAAGATCGACAGCTTGCGGTTGTTGAAGTACTTGGCCGCCGCGGGCGCCGCGTAGTCCGGGCCGATCGGTACGCCATCGAAGCCCTCTTCGAGCGCCTCGGCGACGAAAGGCCGGGCATAGGGCCCCATCGCGCGCCGGATCAGCGACGAGATTTCCTGCCGGATCTCGGTGCCGCGGATCTTGAGCATCGAGCTCTCTGCGCCCGGCACGCCGCCGCCGGCCACCGCCGCGATCACGCGCAGGTTGGTGGTCAACATGTTCTCCAGGTCGATCTCCACCCGCGCCATGCGCGCGGCGAAGGCCGGGTCTTCCGAGAGCGGCTTGCCGTTCTTCGTCTGCTTCGCGGCCATGGCCTTGAGCTGCTCCAACGCGGCCACCGAGAAGCCGACGCCCGCGATGTTGGTGCGCTCGTAGGTCAGGAGGTACTTGGCGCAGGTCCAGCCCTTGTCTTCCTCGCCCACCAGGTTCTCGGCGGGCACGCGCACGTCGGAGAAGAACACTTCGTTGACCTCGTGTTCGCCGTCGAGCGTGATGATCGGCCGCACCTCGACGCCGGGCGTCTGCATGTCGATCAGGAGAAAGCTGATGCCCTCCTGCTTCTTGGCCTCGCGGTTGGTGCGCACCAGGCAGAAGATCATGTTGGCGTGCTGGCCCAGCGTGGTCCAGGTCTTCTGGCCGTTGACGATGTAGTGATCGCCCTGGGCGTCGGCGCCGCGCACCGCGGAGGTCTTGACCGAGGCGAGGTCGGAGCCCGCGCCGGGCTCCGAGTAGCCCTGGCACCACCAGTCGGAGCCGTCGAGGATGCGCGGCAGCCAGCGGCGCTTCTGCGCCTCGCTACCGTACTTGATCAGCACCGGCCCCAGCATGTTGACGCCGAAGGGCACGATGCGCGGCGCATGGGCCAGCGCGCATTCGTTCTCGAAGATGAACTTTTGGACCGCGGTCCACCCGGGGCCGCCGTACTGCTCGGGCCAGTGGTTGGCGAGCCAGCCGCGCGCGTGGAGGATGGCGTGCCATTCCTCCATGTCGGCCTTGCTCAGGTGCTTGCCGCTCGCCACCTTGTCGGAGAGGCGCTTGGGCAGCTTCTGGTCCAGGAAACTGCACACCTCGTCGCGGAAGGCTTGTTCTTCGGGGGTGAAGTTGAGGTCCATGCTCATGCCTCCCGACGAGCCGCCTCTAGGGACGCATGCGCCCCCTTGGGGGGCAGTGAACGAATGTGAACTTTGGGGGTCATGATCATCCTCAGTAGATTTCGAACAAGCCCGCGGCGCCCATGCCGCCTGCGATGCACATCGTGACGACCGCGTACTTCGCGCCGCGCCGCCTGCCTTCGATCAGCACATGGCCCGTGAGCCGCGCGCCCGTCATGCCGAAGGGGTGGCCGATCGAGATCGCGCCGCCGTCGACATTGAGCCGCTCGGCCGGAATGCCCAGCTGCTGCTGGCAGTAGATGGACTGCGAAGCAAAGGCCTCGTTGAGTTCCCAGAGGTCGATATCGTCGACCTTCAGGCCGTTGCGCGCCAGCAGTTTCGGCACCGCGAACACCGGGCCGATGCCCATCTCGTCGGGCTCGCAGCCCGCGATCGCGAGGCCGCGGAAGGCGCCCAGCGGCTGGAGATTGGCGCGCTCGGCGTCCTTGGCTTCCATCAGCACGCAGGCCGAGGCGCCGTCGGAGAGCTGCGAGGCATTGCCGGCGGTCACGAACTTGTCCGCGCCCATCACCGGCTGCAGCTTGGCCAGCGCCTCGTAGGTGGTGCCGCGGCGGTTGCAGGTGTCGACGTCGATCGTCACCTCGCGCTGGCTCACTTCCTTGGTGTCCTTGTCGGTCACGGCCATGGTGGTGGTGCAGGCCACGATCTCTTCCTTGTAGCGGCCCGCGAGCTGCGCCTCCTCGGTCTTGCGCTGGCTCTCGGCCGAGAAGCGGTCCTGCGCCTCGCGGCCGATGCCGTAGCGCTGGGCGACGATGTCGGCGGTCTCGATCATCGCCATGTAGAGTGCGGGCTTGTGCTCGACGATCCACGGGTCCATGCCGGAGTCGCCGCTGTCGGTGGCGCTGCGGGTGCGGATCTGCGAGATGCTCTCCACGCCGCCCGCGATCATGGCCGGCGCGCCCTCGACCACGATGCGGCCCGCCGCCATCGCGATCGCCTGCAGGCCCGAGGCGCAGAAACGGTTGACGGTGGTGCCGGCGATCGTGATCGGCAGCCCGGCGCGCACGATGCTCTGGCGCGCGACGTTGCGGCCGGTGGTGCCTTCGGGGTAGCCGCAGCCGAGGATGGCGTCCTCGATCAAGGCGGGGTCGATACCCGAGCGCTCGACCGCGGCGCGCACCGCGAAGGCGGCCAGCGTGGGGCCGGGCGTGATGTTGAACTCGCCACGGTGTGCCTTGGTGAGCGGCGTGCGGGCGGTGGAAACGATGACGGCTTCGCGCATGGTGTTGGTCTCCTGCTTCGCTTACTCGGATTGATTGAGGCTCGAGAAATCGGCGCCGCGTTCGACCAGTTCGACCAACAGCGGCGAGGGCTGCCAGAACAGCGGGTCTTCCTTGGCGAATTCGCGGATATCGGCCAGCACCT
This sequence comes from Variovorax sp. Soil_C_33, assembly GCF_057656935.1. Classification (NCBI taxonomy): domain Bacteria; kingdom Pseudomonadati; phylum Pseudomonadota; class Betaproteobacteria; order Burkholderiales; family Comamonadaceae; genus Variovorax; species Variovorax sp. Soil_C_33. The sequence goes on along the minus strand of NZ_JBDGJK010000008.1, from coordinate 171,799 downwards.
TCGCCAGGCCCACCGTGTCGGCGTATTTCATCGGCCCGCCGCGATGGCGCGGAAAGCCGTAGCCGTAGAGGAAGGTCACGTCCACGTCGAGCGGGCGCAGCGCGATGCGCTGGTGCACGACGTTGGCGCCCTCGTTGATCATCGCGGCCATGTAGCGGCGCATGATTTCGTCGTCGGTGAAGGGGCGCGGCGTGATGCCTGCGCGCCGGCGCTCGGCATCGATGATGGCCTCGACCTCCGGGTCCGGCGTGCCGGCGCGCGCGCCTTCTGGGTACAGGTAGTAGCCGCGGCCGGTCTTCTGGCCGAACCAGCCGCGCTCGCAGATGCGGTCGGCGATCTGCACGTAGCGCGCCTTCGGGTCGCGGGTGGCGGCCTTGCGCTTGCGCGTAGCCCAGCCGATGTCGCCGCCGGCCAGGTCCGACACCTGGAACGGGCCCATCGGGTAGCCGAAGTCGCGCACTGCCTTGTCGATCTGGTAGGGCGAGGCGCCGTCTTCCATCATGTGGTCGGCCGCCTGGCGGTACACCGCGAGGATGCGGTTGCCGATGAAGCCGTCGCACACGCCGGCACGCACCGGCGTCTTCTTCAGCTTCTTCGCCAGCTCGAAGCCGGTGGCCACCACGTCGGCGCTGACCTTCGCCGGCACCACGATCTCCAGGAGCTTCATGATGTTGGCCGGCGAGAAGAAGTGCAGGCCCAGCACATCGGCCGGACGCGAGGTGCTAGCCGCGATCTCGTCGATGTCGAGGTAGGAGGTATTGGTGGCGAGCACAGCGCCCTTCTTGCAGACGCGGTCGAGCTCGGCGAAGACGGCCTTCTTGACCGTCATGTCCTCGAACACGGCCTCGACCACCAGGTCGGGCTGGGCGAGGGCGTCGTAGGCGGTCGAGCCTGAGAAGCGCGCCATCACCGCGGCCTTGGCCTCGGCCGTCATGCGGCCCTTCTGGATCAGGCCGTCGTAGACCTTCTCGACGTGCGCGCGGCCGCGCGCGAGGCTGGGCTCATCGCGTTCGATCATCGTGACGGGCAGTCCTGCATCGAGCATCGCCACCGCGATGCCGGCGCCCATGGTGCCGCCGCCGACGATGCCGCAGGATTCGATGGCGCGCGGTTTCGCGGCCTTGGTCTCGGGCGCCTTCAGCACTTCGCGTTCGGCGAAGAAGGCATGGATCAGGCCGGCGCGCTGCGGGCTCTCGATGCATTGCAGGAAAAGCTTGCGCTCGAGCGCCATACCTTCGTCGAAGGGCAGCGCGAGCGCGGCCTCGGTGGCTTCGATGATCTTCATCGGCGAGAAGAGGCCGCGGCTTTTCTTGGCGGTGTCTGCGCGCACGGCTTCGAGCGCGGCGCGCTGGGCGTCCTTGTCGGCCAATGCCTGGCTCGCATCGCGCGTGCGGCGCACCGGCGCCTTGGCCGCGACCAGTTCCTGCGCGTAGGCCAGGCCTTCGGCGCGTGCATCGACGCCTTCGCCCAGGCGATCGATCAGGCCGAGCGCCAGCGCTTCCTTGGCCCCCGCGTGGCGGCCGCTCAGCATCAGGTCCAGCGCGGCCTTCACGCCAATCAGGCGTGGCGCGCGCTGCGTGCCGCCGGAGCCGGGCATCAGGCCCAGCTGCACTTCCGGCAGGCCCAGCTTGGCGGAAGGCACGGCCAGGCGGTAGTGCGCCGAAAGAGCGATCTCCAGACCGCCGCCGAGCGCGGCGCCATGGATCGCGGCCAGCACCGGCTTGCTGCAGTTCTCGATGCGGCTGCACACCTCGGGCAGCGAGGGCGGCTGCGGCGGCTTGCCGAATTCGCGAATGTCGGCGCCGGCGATGAAGTTGCGGCCGGCGCCCAAAAGCAGCACGGCGGCCACGGCAGCATCGGCCTCGGCGGCGTCGATGGCGGCCACCAGGCCGCGGCGCACGTCCACGCCGAGGGCGTTGACGGGCGGGTTGTCGATGGTCACGACCAGCACATCGGCCTGGCGCTGGAAGCGGACGGGATCAGACGCGGGAAGGATGTCGGTGGTGGCCATGGTCTTTGTCTCCGGGTGAACCCAGCATTCTTGGCCCGGCTCGCCGCTTTGACAATTGCATGAGCGGTTGACAGACTGTCAAAGAATATTTGACACAATGCGCGCCTCATCATGGATTTGCAATCGCTGACCCTGCTGGTCGAGATCCTCGATGCCGGCAACCTGAGCGAGGCGGCGCGCCGGCTCAAGATGAGCCGCGCCAACGTGAGCTACCACCTCAACCAGCTCGAGCGCTCGGTCGGCGCGCAACTCGTGCGGCGCACCACGCGGCGCGCCGAAGCCACCGAGATCGGCCAGCGCCTCTACCAGCACGGCCTCGCTATCCAGAGCGAACTGCAGGCCGCGCGCGAATCGGCCTCCGCGCTGGGCGAGGGGCTGGTGGGACGCGTGCGGCTCAGCGTGCCCAGCGGCTACGGGCAGCTGGTGATGTCCGACTGGCTGATCGACTTCAAGCGCCAGTACCCGGGCATCGTGCTCGACGTGCTGTTCGAGAACCGCATCGAGGACCTGCTGCGCGACGAGGTCGACATCGCGGTCCGCGTGATTCCCGAGCCGCCGCTGAATCTGGTGGCACGTGCGCTGGGGCCGGTGCGCTATGTCGCCTGCGCCTCGCGTGCCTATGCGCAGGAACACGCGCTGCCCACCCAGCTCGATCAGCTGAGTGGTGCGCCCGTCGTCACCGCCGCCGTGATCGGCCGGCAGTTGCGCATCTCGGCCTACCAGGGCGAGGAGCGGCGCGAGGTGGTGCTGGAGCCGACACTGATCTCCGAGAACTTCCTGTTCCTGCGCCAGGCCATCCTGGCCGGCCTCGGCATCGGGCTGGTGCCCGATTACGTGGTGCAGGAGGACGTGCGGCGCGGCGAAGTCCTGACCACGCTGGACGATTGGCGGCTCAGCATCTTCGGCACGCAGATGTTCATGCTCTACATGCCGAACCGGCAGCACACGCGGGCGACGCGGACCTTCATCGATTTCATCCTGGAGCGAGCGCGGGGCTGACCGTCTGCGCCGCCTCGCGCGCGGGCGGCGGCAGCACATCGTCCGGGATCGGGCAGCGGTAGGCTGCGCCACCGCGCTTGGCGCGCAGCTCGTTCTCCGCCTCGCACAGCAGGTCGGGACGCCCGGCCAGCGCGACGCCGGTCGCGGCCAGGCACTTGGCGGCCAGCAGCATGCCCTTGTGCGCGAGCGAGGTCTTGCCCTGCGCGACCATCTGCCATGAATGGAATCCGGTGCCCCAGGCGAAGCACGCAGTCAGGCACTGGGTGGTCGGCGCGGCCCAGCTCACGTCGCCCATGTCGGTCGAACCGGTCACCGGCCGCGCGGCCCTGGGGCCGGTAGGGCTGGATGCCGGTGGCGATGGGCTGCGGGTCGCGCAGCGCGGCGGCGAAATGCTTGGCGCTGCTGGCGAGTTCCTCGGCCGAGATCGTGGCCTGCATCTTCGCGGCGAAGCGGCGCTCGTCTTCGCTGACTTCGAGCGCGCCCACCGCTTCCATCTGCTCGGCCATCACCCGGTCGAGCGTGTCGTTGTGCAGCACGTTGGACACGGCCTTGTCGAATGCTTCAACGCGGTGGTCTACCGCGCCCTCGGCTCCGACGATCCGGCGCGCCGGCGCTTGTTCCATTCGATCGACGGACTGGCGCTGAACGACCAGGCCTTGGACGAGTTGGCGCGCGCGCAGGGCTGGGACAGCCGGACGCTGTTGGGCCCCGGTGCAACGATGCCGCCACCCGATCCTGACAGCGCGGCGGCGCACTGAGATCTCACGCCTGCCGCAACGCCTATCAGCCGCTCTTCCCGAACCCTGGGCACGTTTTCTGCTGTACTCGCGGTATGAACGATGCCACTTCAACAACAACTGCAGTCGCGGCGGTCACCGAGCTCTCCATCGACCCGCAGCGTCTCTGGGACTCGCTGATGCAGCTAGCGCAGCTCGGCGCCACCGACAAGGGCGGCGTCTGCCGCCTCGCATTGACCGATCTCGACCGCCAGGGCCGCGAGCTCTTCGTGCGCTGGATGAAGGAAGCCGGCTGCAGCGTGCGCGTCGACGCGATCGGCAACATCTTCGCGCGCCGCGAGGGGCAGGACGCGAGCCTTCTCGCCGTGGCCACCGGCAGCCACATCGACACGCAGCCGACCGGCGGCAAGTTCGACGGCAATTACGGCGTGCTCGCGGGCCTGGAAGTGCTGCGCACCTTGAACGATGCCGGCGTCCGCACCGTGGCGCCGCTCGAGGTCTGCGTCTGGACCAATGAAGAAGGCTCGCGCTTCGTGCCGGTGATGATGGGCTCGGGCGTCTATGCCGGCGCCTTCACGCTCGCGCATGCGCTCGCCGCCGCCGACCGCGAAGGCGTCACCGTCGCTGATGCGCTCCAAGCCATCGGCTTCGCGGGCGACACGCCGGCCGCCGTGGATGACGGCGCGCCGCGCTTCGGCGCCTACTTCGAGGCCCACATCGAACAGGGCCCGGTGCTGGAGGATGCCGACGTTCCGCTCGGTGTGGTCACCGGTGCGCTGGGCCAGCGCTGGTACGACGTGGTCGTGACCGGCCAGGAGGCGCATGCCGGCCCCACGCCGATGCAGCTGCGCCGCGACGCGCTGCAGGGCGCCACCGGCCTCATGCAGAGCGTGCATCAGATCGCGATGGGCGAGCAGCCCAACGCTCGCGGCACGGTCGGCTATGTGCAGGTGCATCCCAACTCGCGCAACGTGATTCCGGGTCGCGTGACCTTCACGGTCGATCTGCGCCATGCGGACGACGAGGGCCTCGACCGCATGGACGCGCGCCTGCGCGCGGCTTGCACAGCCGTGCAGGCGCAGGGCGGGCTCACGGTCGAGGTCGCGCAGACCGTCTACTTCCCACCGGCCCACTTCGCCGAGCCGCTGGTGCGCGCGGTGCGCGAAGGTGCCGAGCGTGCCGGCCTCGCGCACCTCGACATCGTGAGCGGCGCCGGGCACGACGCGGTGTACGTCGCGCGCACCGCGCCGACCGCGATGATCTTCGTGCCCTGCAAGGACGGCATCTCGCACAACGAAATCGAGGATGCCCAGCCTGAGCACCTCGCGGCCGGCGCCAACGTGCTGCTGCACGCGATGCTGGACCGAGCGGGGATCGCGCAGTGATGCTGCTTGCGCAGCCGCTCACTGCGGAAGCCTTTGCGCCCTACGGCACCGTGCTCGCGGCGCCCGAAGCGGAGGGGCGTCTCATCAACGGCGGCAATGCCCGACGCTTCGACCTCGTCGACGACCTGCAGCTCGGCGCCGAGGGCGGTCGGCCGATGCTGGCGCTGTTCCGCGCGCAGGCGCGCCGTTTTCCGCATGCAGTGACCGAGTTGGAACGGCACGCGCTGGGCAGCCAGAGCTTTGTGCCGCTCGGCGAGCGCCGCTTCGTGATCGTGGTCGCCCCGGCGGGCCCTGCGCCCGCGGCCGAGGCGCTCGCCGCCTTCGTCACCGACGGCCACCAGGGCGTGACGCTCGCGCCCGGCACCTGGCATCACGCGCTGCTGGCGGTGGATGCGGGCGACTTCGTGGTGGTGGAGCGGGCGAGCGCCGCGGTCGACTGCGACACCATGGCCCTGGCCGTGCCGGCAGACGTCCGGTTCATTGCACGTTGAGTACCTCGGCGGCGAGGCGGTCGAGGTTCTGTTCGTTCGCCTCGACCACGACCTTGGCCACGCGCTGGCGTTCAGCCTCGGTGTCGAACACCTGGCGCCAGCCGACCAGTGTCTTGGCGCCTCGCGCGTCAAACGTGATGGTCAGCTGAAAGTGATGCTGAGACATGTGCTCGAAGACGATTCGCTCCGGCTCGACGACTTCGACGAAGACGCTTTCGTTGGGGTAGTTCGCCCCGTCAGGCCCGTGCATGACGAAGCGCCAAGCGCCGCCTGGACGCAGGTCGAACTCGTGAAATGTGCTGGTGAATCCGTTCGGACCCCACCAGCGCGCCAGGTGGGCGGGATCGCTGAAGGCCTTGAAGACGCGCTCGCGCGGCGCGTCGATCCAGCGGGCGTGGGCGAACGCTCGGTCCGCGGTGGCTTCTTCTTCGGCAGTGGGCTTCTCGTTCATGTGCAAATCCTCGATTGGAGCCGTCTGCCTTGGTGGGCAATGCTACTACTGCTCATGAAAAAACGCGGCAACGCGTCGTCGATGCGAAACCACGGGACCTGTTGCTGCGTCCATACATGATCGTCGATGCGCACGCGCTGCGGTTCGTCCAGTCTGCCGACGGCGATCGACGCCGCAGAGGCAGCCGCCTTGGAAGATCGTTGCGTCGCTCCTGCTTGTCCCCCGTACGCCATTGCGTTCAGAATCCAGGGCCATTCCCCAAGCCGAGGTTCCCATGACCCGCACTGTCGCCGAAAAACGCGCCATTTTTCACGCCCTCCACGCCGAGGGCTGCTTCGTGCTGCCGAATCCCTGGGATGTGGGCAGCGCCCGCTTCCTGCAAGGCCTGGGCTTCAAGGCGCTGGCCACGACGAGCTCGGGCTTCGCCTGGTCGCGGGGCCAGGCCGATGGCGCCCTCTCGCGGGACACCATCCTCGCCCATCTGCGCGAGATCGTCGCGGCAACCGATCTGCCGGTGAACGCGGACTTCGAGAGCGGCTTCGCCCCCGATCCGCAAGGCGTTGCGGAAAGCGTGCGGATGGCCGTCGAGACCGGGGTGGCCGGGCTGTCGATCGAGGATTCGACCGGCGATCCGGCGAATCCGCTTCATGCCATCGACGTCGCGGTCGCGCGGCTTCGCGCTGCACGCCGGGCGATCGACGAGGCCGGCGGAGACACCCTGCTGGTGGGACGCGCGGAGAACTTCTTTCAAGGCCGGCCGGATATCGACGACACGATCGCCAGGCTCAGGGCCTACGCACAGGCCGGCGCCGACTGCCTCTACGCGCCGGGTATCCGCACGCGCGAGCAGATCGCGGCCGTGGTGGCTGCCGTCGCGCCGAAGCCGGTCAACCTGCTCGTCGGATCGACCAGCGAGCTCACGCTGCAGGACATCGCCGAACTCGGCGTGCGTCGCGTCAGCGTCGGCGGTGCGCTGGCGCGCGCGGCATGGGGCGGGTTCATGCGTGCGGCCCGCACGCTGTCGGAACAGGGTCGTTTCGACGGCTTCGCGGACGCCGCCTCGGGCGTGGAACTCAACGCCTTTTTCGAAAAGTCGTCCTAGCCCGCTTGCTGCGCCCGTGTCAGGACTGTTCGCACGGCGTAGCCGTCGCGGTACACGCCCTCGATCGTTCCCATGACGGGGTCGTTCGGGGCCGCCGTCACGAACTTCTCGTCGTCGGTCCTGTAGACGACGATGGTGCGCGCCGAACGCGCACTCAGTGTGCGGGCGACGCCGGTGGCTTGAATCAACGTGCGATAAGTATTCATGCAAGTCCCCTTTGGCGCGCGAATGCTAACGCGAAGGTACTCAATGCAGGGCGGTGACGAAGATCGGACTTGGTCCCAATACGGCAAAAGGCCACGCTTTTCGCGGCTAAGTGAGGCGGGCGCCATCCCGCCCCATGCGCTCCGCCAGCGCGATCAAGGACCGATCCGTCCCCGCCGGCCCCAGCAGCGAAATGCCCAGCGGCGCGCCCTCGCGTTGCGCCAGCGGCATCGAGAGTTGCGGAAATCCGCTGAGTCCCGCTACGCACAGCATGCGGATCGCGCGGTTGCGGTAGTCCTCGAGGCTGCCGTCAGCGGCGTCGCGCCGCGGCGCGATGTCGGGCATGGTGGGCATCAGCAGGACGCCGTCGGCGCCGAGCAGTTCCGCGAGCCGCGATCGGAAGGCGATGCGGAAGGCGCGCGCGGCGTTGACCTGATCGTCCGTCACGTCGCGCGACCAGGCGAAGCGCTCGGCGACGCCGGGGCCGAGCGGCGGCGCGTAGCGTTCGATCAGCGGGCCGTCGGTGAGCCAGGACTCGCGCCCCTGCACGTAGCGGAAGTTCCAGTACATCGCGTCCCAGGATTCGAGCGCGACCTCGACCGGCGAGGCCTTGCCGAGCAGTGACTGCACGCGCTCGGCCACGCCGTCGAGCGCGTCCTTGACCGGCGCCTCCAGCATTGCCCACAGGTCCGTCGGCCACAGCAGCCGAAGCTTGGCCGGCAGCGGGTTGGCGTCGGCTCCGAGCAGCACGTCGGCCACGCGCGCGAAGGTGCCGATGTCGCGTGCGAACCAGCCGCAGGTGTCGAGGCTGGGGGAGAGGTCGAGTGCGCCTTCGAGGCTGACGCGGCCATGCGTCGGGCGCAGGCCGTACAGGCCGCAGTGGTTGGCCGGCGCGCGCACCGAGCCGCCGGTGTCGGTGCCGAGTGCGAAGTCGCACAGGCCCGAGGACACGGCCGAGGCCGAGCCCGAGGACGATCCGCCCGTGATCCGGTCCCTGGCGGCACCGTTGATCGGCGCGCCGAAATGCGCGTTGTTGCCGTTCATCGAGAACGCGAGCTCGTCGGTCACGGTCTTGCCGGCGAAGCGGGCGCCGGCGTCGAGCAGCTTCTGCACGGTCGGCGCGGTGCGCGTCTTGATGCCCGACATCGCGAGCACGATGGGGCTGCCGCCCCCGGTCGGGTAGCCAGCCACGTCGAACAGGTCCTTGACGCCGAAGCGCAGGTCGGCCAACGGCCCGGTCGGCGCGCTGCGGACGGGCACGTCGGGGTAGGGGACGAAGGCGTGGGCAGGGTCGTGCAATGGCATGGTGAAGTGTCGAGTGGGGGTCAGGCGATGACCACCGGCGCGATGGCCGCGGCGGCGCCGGTATGGATGCAGCGCGCGCGATGGCCCGGTGCGAGCTCGACCACCGGCGGCTGCGCCGTGCGGCAGGCCTCGCTCGCGAGCGCGCAGCGTTCGGCAAAGGCGCAGCCCGGCGGCAGCGCCGACAGGTCGGGCGGCGCGCCGCCGATGGTTTCGAGGCGGCTGCCACGCGCCAGCGCGCCGTGGGCCCGGCTCTTCAAGAGCGCGATCGTGTACGGATGGCGCGGCGCGCGCATCAGCTCGCGCGCGGTGCCTTCCTCGACGATGCGCCCGGCATACATCACGGCGATGCGGTCGGCCACCTCGACGGCGGCGCCGATGTCGTGCGTGACGAACACCACCGACAGGCCCAGGTCGCGCTGCAGCTCGCGCAGCAACAGCAGGATCTGGATCTGCACCGTGGCGTCGAGCGCGGTAGTGGGCTCGTCGGCCAGGAGCAGCTGCGGCCGGCAGGCCAGGGCCAGCGCGATCATCGCGCGCTGCCGCATGCCGCCCGACATCTCGTGCGGATAGGCCGCAAGCCGCCGCTCGGGGCTCGGGATGCGCACGCGCTCGAACAGTTCCAGCGCGCGCCGGCGCGCCTCGGCGGCGGACACGGGTTCGTGCCGGCGTATCGCTTCGACGATCTGCGCGCCGACCGAATAGACCGGGTCCAGCGCCAGCAGCGGCTCCTGGAAGATCATCGACGCCACTTTGCCGCGGAAATCCATGAGCTCGGCCTGCGTCATCGTCAGCACGTCGCGGCCGGCCACTCGGACCTGGCCGCCCATGCGCGTGCGGCGCTCGGGATGCAGGCGCAGCAGGGTGCGCATGGTCACGCTCTTGCCCGAGCCCGATTCGCCGATCAACGCGACCACCTCGCCGCGCTGCACGTCGAGGTTCACGCCGGTCACGGCATGCACGGGCTTGCGGCCGCCTGTGAAGCTGACGCTGAGCTCGCGCATGCTCACCATGGGTTCGGGCGCGCAGGAGGGTGCTGATGAGGTGTCGGACATGGGAGTCATGCGGCCTGCGCCAGCGCTTGCGCCATCGGATGCCCGCTGCCCGGCTCGTGGATCAGGCAGCTCACGGCCTGCTGCGCGCCGGCGACCACGCGCGCCGGCATGCGCTGGCTGCACACCGGCGCCGCCAGCGCGCAGCGCGGATGGAAGCGGCAGCCCGAGGGCGGGTTGATCGGATTCGGCGGGTCGCCGGCCAGCGCCGCCTCCTCGGTGCGGTGGTCGGGGTCCATCGAGGGCATCGACGACAGCAGGGCGCGCGTGTAGGGATGCGCCGGCGCTTCGTAGAGCGCGTGCGAGGGGCCGATCTCGGCGACCTGGCCCAGGTACATCACCATCACGCGGTCGCTCATGTAGCGCACCACGTTCAGGTCGTGGCTGATGAAGAGGTAGGTGAGGCCGAACTCGGCCTTCAGGTCCAGCAGCAGGTTGATGACCTGCGCCTCGACCGACTTGTCGAGCGCCGACACGGCCTCGTCGAGGATCACCATGCGCGGCTGCAAGGCCAGCGCGCGCGCGATGTTCACGCGCTGGCGCTGCCCGCCGGAGAGCTCGTGCGGGTAGCGCTCGGCGAAGCGCTGCGGCTCCAGGCCCACGCGCGCGAGCAGGTCGCGCGCACGGTGCACCGCCTCGTTGTGCGCCACACCGTGCACCTGCGGCCCGAAGGCGACCGAGTCCTCGATCGTGAGGCGCGGGTTCAGCGAGGCATAGCTGTCCTGGAACACCATCTGCACCTGGCGGCGGAAATCCTTCAGCGGCAGGTCGCGGCTGCCCACGGCGCGGCCGTCGAAGACCACCTCGCCGGCGGTCGGCGCGATGAGCTGCATCAGGAGCCGCGCGGTGGTCGACTTGCCGCAGCCCGATTCGCCGACCACGCCGAGGGTCTCGCCTTTCAGCACCTCGAAGTCCACGCCGTCGACCGCGCGCACCACGCCGCCGCCGCGGCCCAGCGGGTCCTTCTTGAGCGGGAAGTGCTTCTGCAGCCCGCGGATCGTGATCAGGGGCTGCGCGGGGCCGCCCATGTCGCTGATTGCTTCCATCGCGTTCATCCTTTGTTGTCCATTGCCGAACGCAAGCCGTCGGAAAGCAGGTTGAACGAGATCGAGGTGATGAAGATCATCACGCCCGGCAGGGCAGCCACCCAGGGCTGCACGTAGATCGCGGTGCGCAGGGTGTTGAGCATCAGGCCCCACTCGGGTTCCGGCGGCTTCACGCCCAGGCCGAGGAAGGACAGGCCCGAGGCCAGGATCATCGAGACCGCGATCAGGCTGGTCGCGTAGACGAAGATCGGCCCCAGCACATTGCCCAGCACGTGCACGCGCACGATGGTGAAGGCGTCGGCGCCCGAGGCGCGCGCGGCCTCCACGTAGTCGCGGCCGCGCACCTGCGTGGTCACGCTCTCGGCCACGCGCGCGATCTGCGGGATGAACACGATGGTCAGCGAGATCAGCGAATTGACCACGCCCGCGCCCAGCACGCCCGACAGCGCGATCGCCAGCAGCACCGAGGGAAAGGCATAGAACACGTCGATGGTGCGCATGATCGCGGTGTTGACGATGCCGCCCGCATAGCCCGCGAGAATGCCGATCGCCGCGCCGAGAATGAAGGCGCAGATCACCGGCGTGATGCCGATGAAGAGCGACAGGCGCGCGCCGACGATCAGGCGCGACAGCATGTCGCGCCCCAGCTCGTCGCTGCCCAGCGGCAGGCCCTCGGTGCCGATCGGCTTGAGCCGCTTGAGCATCGACGACTGGTACGGATCGGCCGGCGCCAGCCACGGGCCGAAGACGGCCAGCGCGATCAAGAGCAGCACGACCAGCGCCGCGCCCATCGCGACCGGGTCGCGCGTGAAGCGCAGCAGGGCGGAGGTCCAGTAGCCGCGCGAGCGTTGCATGGGCAGCGCTTGCGCCGCGCCGGAGGGAATGGCGGGAATGATGGCGGACATCGGTTCAATCGGCTGGGGCGCGGCGAGCGAAGCAAAGCCCGTTCGGGGAACACCGCGGAACTGGCTTTGCTGGGCCGCCGGTGTTGCCCCCTTGAGGGGGGATTCGGCTACACGAAGTGAGCAAGAAACGGGGGTGGGTCATTTCAGCTGCGAGCTATACGGGGGTCGAGCAGCGTCTGCAGCACGTCGACCACCAGGTTCAGCAATACGAAGAACAGCGCCAGCACGAGGATCGTGCCCTGCAAGAGCGGCAGGTCGCGCTGGAAGATCGCGGAGTTCAAAAGGAATCCGGTGCCGGGCCAGGAGAACACGGTCTCGATCAGGATCGATCCGCCCAGCAGGTAGCCCAGCTGCAGGCCCATCACGGCCAGCGCGGTAGGTGCCGCGTTCTTCACCATGTGGCGGAACACGCCGAAGTGCGTCAAGCCCTTGGCGCGCAGGCCGACGATGAACTCCTGCTCGAGGATCTCGGCCACCAGCGCGCGCACCGTGCGCGCGATGATGCCCATCGGGATCACCGACATCGTGAGCGCGGGCAGCACGAGGAACTGCAGATGCTCCCAGTCCCAGGCCCAGTCGTTCGAGCCGCCCGGGCCGGCGCCGGTGGCGGGCAGCCACATGAGCTGCGAGGAGAAGACGATCACCATCACCATGCCCAGCCAGTAGTGCGGCACGCTCACGCCCAGCACCGACAGCATGGAGGCCGCGCGGTCGAGCCAGGAGTTGCGGAAGTAGCCAGCGACGAAGCCGAACAGGCAGCCGAGCACGAAGCCGATCGCGGTCGCGACCACTGCCAGGCGCAGCGTGTTGCCGACCGCGGTCAGCACCTCGCCCGCCACCGCACGGTTGCTCGCGATCGAGACGCCCAGGTCGCCGTGCATCGCGCGCCACACCCACAGCACGAACTGCTCGGGCAGCGAGCGGTTGAAGCCGTAGAGCTCGCGCAACTGCGCCTGCAGGTCGGCCGAGGCATCGGGCGGCAAGATCGACACCAGCGGATCGCCCGGCGCCAGGTGCACGAGCGCGAAGCACACGAAGGCCACGCCGATCATGATCGGGATGGCGTAGAAGACGCGGCGCAGCAGGTAGGCGAACATGCGGCTGGGGGCCTCAATCCATCGTCATCGTCGCAATGTCGATGAACCAGCTCTTGGGCTGCACCACGTTCTTGACCTTGGCCGACAGCGCGCGCGGGCCGACGTCATGCGCGATCCAGACGAAGGGCGCGTCGTCCACGATGTACGCATGCAGCTTGGCCAACGCGGCGTCGCGCGCCTTGTCGTCGAAGCTGGTGCGGGCATCGGCCACCAGCTTGTCGACCTCCGGGCTGCCGTAGTAGCCCCAGTTGTTCGACACCGGCGGGAAGGCCTTGGTGCTCACGAAGCGCACCATCGCGAAGAATGGGTCCATCGCCGCGAAGCTCACGTTGGTGGCATTGGCGCCGTTGGCCGATGCGTCCTTGGCGCCCTTGCGCCAGTTGGTGAACAGCGTGTTCCATTCGATCACATCGAACTGCACGTCGAAGAAGCATTGCTTGAGCGACTGCTGCACGAACTCGTTCATCGGCAGCGGCTGCATCTGGCCCGAGCCCGAGGCCGAGATCTGCACCTTGACCTTCACCGGCTTGGCGGCCGAGAAGCCGGCCTGCGTCATGAGCGCCTGCGCGGCCTTCACGTCGTACTTCATGTCGAACTTGGGGTTGCCCCACCACGGATGGCCCGGCGCCACCGTGCCCTTGGGCTCGGCCATCATGCCGCCCAGCAGCTGTTTCAGGCCGCCGCGGTCGACGCAGAGATTGGCCGCCTGGCGCACGCGCTTGTCGAGCCAGGGCGAGCCCTCGACGAAGGAGAGCTGCCAGGGCCACACGTGCGGCTGCGCGTTCGAGTAGATCTTGAAGCCGCGCTGCGTGATCTGCGGCATCGCGTCGGGCGCGGGCGCCTCGATCCAGTCGACCTGGCCGCCCAGCAGCGCGGCCGTGCGCGCATTGGCCTCGGGCATCGGCAGCATCACGACCTTGTCGATCTTCGGCACGCGCTTGGCATCCCAGTAACTCTTGTTGGAGGCCAGCTCCAGGCGCTCGCGCGCGACGAAGCGCGTGACCTTGAAGGGGCCGGAGCCCGCCGGGTCGGCCGCGAAGGCGGTCCATGCAGCCTTCGAGCGCTCGGCCGGCGCCGTCACGCTGGCCGGCACGGCCTTGAGCTTGGCGTCCCACTGGGCCGGCGAGGCCATGAACAGGTTGGTGAGGTTGATCGGCAGGAAGGCGTCGGGCTCGCTGGTGGTGAGCTCGATCGTCAGGTCGTCGATCTTGCGGGCGCTCTTGAGCGTGGGCATGCGCGAGGCCGTCACGCCGACCTGGCTGGGGTCGAACTGCGGCGCTTCCTTGTCGAGCACCTTGGCCACGTTCCAGACCACCGCGTCGGCATTGAAGGCCGAGCCGTCATGGAACTTGACGCCGGGGCGCAGCTTGAAGACCCACTTGGTCTTGTCCTTCGCGTCCACCGCCCAGGACGTCGCGAGCGCGGGAATCACCACGCTGGGCGCATCCGCCTTCGAGAGGTCCCACTGCGTGAGCGAGTCGTAGATCGGGATGCCGGTGAAACGGTTGCCCTCGAAGCCCTGGTCGGGCTGGCCCAGCGTGCGCGGAATGTCGGCGGCGGTCATTGCGATGCGCAGCGTTTTTTCCTGGGCGAAGGCGGCGGGGTGCGCCAGCGCCAGCGCCAGCAGGGCGGCGCAGGCGGCCAGGGGTTTCAGGGGCAGGGACGGAACGACACGCTTCACGGAGAACTCCTGTTCAGGACAACAAAATGATTCGATGAGAAGTCATGCACGAGCCGTGCCAGTGCGGGTTTCACGGGCGCGACCACAGCCGTTCGCAGCGCACGCGGCGCAGGTCCATCTCGACTTCCATGTCGACGATCGGCGGGCGCGTGAGATGCCAGGTCAGCCCGCAGCCCAGCTCGCCGCGCCGGACGATCTCGTCGAACACCAGCGCGCCGATGTCGTGCACGGTGTAAGCCTGCACGGCGCCGGCGTCAACCCAACCGAAGCCGAGCGCTGCGCTGCGCCGTTCCATTTCACCCATCACGTAGCGCAGCTTCTCGCGCAGGCCCTCGCGGCTGGTGTCGCCGAGCCGCACCATGCCCTCGCGGTAGCTGCCCCGGCCGTCGCGCGCCTCGCCGCCGCCCGAAATCACGAAGCTGGCCGGGCCGGGACCGTCGCCGATTGCGACGGTGTAGGAGAAGGCATGGAAGGCCGGCGCGGCGGGCACCCTCACGAGCGGGCAGACGTTGGTGCGCGCCACCGGATTGCGCTCCCCGCGCGCCAGCCCCCAGCCTTCGAGCGTGCCCGCGTAGTGGCGGTTGAAAGCCTCGAAGCCCGCTTCGGAGAACGGCGCGGGCGAACGCAGCTCGCAGGCACACAGCGCCGCGAGCGGGCGCCCCAGCGCGGCCAGGTGGGCCGCGACCGCCTCAAAGCCCTCGGCCAGCGGCAGCGTCTCGGGAAACACCATGCGCTCGATCGCGAAGCCCGGAAGCGCGGCCACGCCGCCCGAGTACTGGAACACGCCCTTCAGATAGCGATAGCCCCCATCGGGGAAGTCCACCAGCTCAGCTGCTGCCATTCGATTCCTCCTGATCAGCAACCACTCTAGGGACGGGATGCGCTGGAGAGAAGGCCGATCCGGGCATGCGCATGTTGCCGAAATCAGAACGCCCGCCGGCCTTGCCGCCGTAGCGGCCCATGGCCGCGGCGAGCAGTTCCAGCAGCGAGCGCGCGGCCGGCGAGAGGCGCTGCGTCGGCAGGGTGACGAGGCTGGTCGCGGTCTGTGCGAAGTCGCGCTCCTTGAGCGGCACCGCGCAGAGGTCGCCGTTCGCCACCTCGTGCAGCGCGGCATAGCGCGGCATCAGCGTGACCAGCGCGCCATTGCGCACCACGCCGCGCGCCATCTCGAGCGTGTTGGTCTCGATCGCGAGTTCGAGTTCCACGCCCAGCTTGGCCGCGATGCGGTCGACCAGGTGGCGGATCTGGAAGCTGCGGTCGGGCAGGGCCACGCGCTGCCCTGCGAGCTCGAGAAAGGACACCGAGCGCCGCTGCGCCAGCGGGTGCGCAGGCGCGACCAACGCGCAGAGCGGTTGTTCCAGCCGCGCATGCTCGCGGAACGGATGTCGCTCGGCCAGGTTGAAGGCCAGCGCCATGTCGATGCGGCATTCCTGCAGCGCTTCGAGCACCGCGCGTGAGCCCACCACCGAGACCTGCACCTTCACGTCCGGATGGTGCTTCTGGTAGCGCGCGAGATTGCAAGCGAGGAAGTGCCCGACCATGCCCTCGATACTGCCGATGCGCACCGTGCCCGAGGGCTTGCCGACCAGTTCCTGCAAGGCGGCGCGCAGGGCCGTGCTTTCCTGCAGGGCCGATTCGGCGTGCGCGAGCACCAGTTCGCCGGCCGGCGTCAGGGTCGTGCGGTTGGCGCGCCGGTCGAGCAGCAGGATCTTGAGCTCGGTCTCGAGGTTGGCGATCTGCCGGCTGACCGCGCTGGGCGCGATGCCGAGGATCTCGGCCGCGCGGCGCAGCGATCCGGCGCGCGCCGTCTCGCGAAAGTAGAGCATGGCAGTGGACAGCATCGTGGGGGTCTTCCTGTGGGGCATCGCGGGCAAGCAATTGGCATGCCCTCGGGCCTGCGGCGCAATGGGACAATCCCGCCATGACCAGCTCCACCGATACCCTCACCTTCACCCGCCCCGACGACTGGCACCTGCATGTGCGCGACGGCGCCGCGCTCGAGGCCGTGGTGCCGCATTCGGCGCGCCAGTTCGGGCGCGCGCTGATCATGCCCAACCTGCGTCCGCCGGTGACGAGCACCGAGCAGGCCATTGCCTACCGCGACCGCATCCGCGCTGCCGTGCCCGAGGGCCTGAGCTTCGAGCCGGTCATGTCGCTGTACCTGACCGACAAGCTGCCGCCCGAGGAAGTCGCGCGCGCTGCCGCGGCCGGCGTGTGCGCCCTCAAGCTCTACCCGGCCGGCGCTACCACCAACAGCGATGCCGGCGTGACCGACATCCGCAACACCTACAAGACGCTCGAAGCGATGCAGAAGCACGGCCTGCTGCTGCTGGTGCACGGCGAGGTGACCGACCCCGCGGTCGACCTCTTCGACCGCGAGGCCGTGTTCATCGATCGCGTGATGATTCCGCTGCGCCGCGATTTCCCCGAGCTCAAGGTGGTGTTCGAGCACCTGACCACGAAGGAGGGCGCCCACTACGTGCGCGATGCCGGCCGCCACACGGCCGCCACCATCACCGCCCACCATCTGCTCTACAACCGCAACGCCATTTTCACCGGCGGCATCCGGCCGCACTACTACTGCCTGCCGGTGCTCAAGCGCGAGACGCATCGCGTAGCGCTGGTCGAGGCCGCCACCAGCGGCAGCGACCGCTTCTTCCTCGGCACCGACAGCGCGCCGCATCCGGCGCACCTCAAGGAGCATGCGCTGGGCTGCGCCGGCTGCTACACGGCGCTGACCGCGCTCGAGCTCTATGCCGAAGCCTTCGACCATGCCGAGGCGCTCGACAAGCTGGAAGGCTTCGCGAGCTTCCACGGCGCCGACTTCTACGGCCTGCCGCGCAACAGCGACACCGTGACCCTGAAGCGCGAAAGCTGGACCGTGCCGGAAACGGTGCCGTACGGCGACGCGACCCTCAAACCCTTGCGCGGCGGCGAAACCGTGGCGTGGAGACTCGCATGACCCCCACCCCGTGCGTGATGCTGCTGATCGACGCCGACAACGTCTCGTCCGACGTGGTCGAGCAGGCCGTGCAGCGCACGATGGCCGAGCACGGCGCGATCCACGTGCGGCGCGCGTACTGCAATGCCGAGACCGCGCTCAAGCAGCAGGCCCTCTTCAAGCGGCTTTCGGTGCGGCCGATGGTCAACCTGTCGGCCGGCAAGAACAGCACCGACATCGCGCTCGCGGTCGATGCCATGGATCTGGCTGTGGCCGAGCGCCCCGACATCGTGGTGCTGGTGTCCTCCGATTCCGATTTCGCGCCGCTGGTGATCCGGCTGCGCGAAAAAGGCTGCCGCGTCTGCGGCATCGGCCAGCAGGGCAAGACCGGCGACGAGACCGTCGCGGTCTACGACAGTTTCATCGACCTCCAGCACCATCAGTCCGACAGGCCGGCCCCCGCCAAGCCGGCGGCCAAGCGGGCGGCCCGCGCACCGCGCCGCGCCAAGGCCCCGGCACCGCCCGTGGCGCGCATGCCCGTGCTGCCGGAGGACGTGCTGCGCATCCTCGACGCCGTGCCCGAGCTAGGCGCGGGCGGCAAGATCGAGCTCAACCACGCGGCAGAGCGGCTGCGCGGCGCCAAGCTGCTGGGCAAGAGCGCGAGCTCGCCCAAGCTGTTCAAGAAATACCCCGAGCTGTTCGCGCTGACGCCGGAGAAGACGCCCAACAAGGTGCAGTACGTCGGTCCGCTGCCGTCGTGAAGCCTGCCTGGCCGTTCGATACGGCGCGGCCCTGGCTCGCGCCCTATGCGCGGCGCGCGGCCGTTGCCGGCGCGGCGATGGCCCAAGGCCTCGGCGTGGCAGAGGCGCTGTCGAACGAGCCCGTGCCCATCGAGCTGCCGGCCGGCCCCCTGCGCTTCGTGCCCGCGCACTGCACGCCCCCCCACGAAGCCTACGAAGCCTTCATCTTCCGCACCGCGCAGGTGCCCACGCGCGAGGACCTGCACGACTTCTTCAACGGCCTCGTGTGGCTGCATTTCCCTCTGGCCAAGCGGTGCCTCAACGCGCTGCAGGCGACCGAGATCGCGCGTGCCGGCGTCGGCGCCGTGCGCGGGCCGCTGCGCGATGCGCTCACGCTCTTCGACGAGAACGGCGCCGTGCTGGATGCGCCCGCTGCGTTGTGGGAGGCGCTGCTCGCGCGCGACTGGCAACGGCTCTTCGTGGCCGAGCGGGCCTTGTGGCGCGAGGCGCGCTTGCTGGTCTTCGGCCATGCGCTGCTCGAAAAGCTGAGCTCGCCGCGCAAGCCGATGACGGCGCATGTGCTGCGCGCGCCCGGCGCCAGCCCTTCGATCGCGATCGACGACGCGCGGATCGCGCACGCGCTGGACCCCACGCATCTTGTGAGCAAGCCCTTCGCTCCGCTGCCCGTGCTCGGCGTGCCCGGCTGGTGGGCGCCGAACGAGGCCCCCGCTTTCTATGACGATACCGATGTCTTCAGGCCGCCGCGGCCGGCGGGCCGGCTTTACCCGGAGTGAGCGTGGTGGCGTGCACTTGACGCCGAACTTTTGCTCCTATCATCACTCTGTACGCCTGAGTCGCACGGGGCTCCACAACCAAGAACAACTGCCTGCCCCGACCGTCCACCGCTTGAAACCCGGGTGGCGGCCCTCATTTGCTCGCCACGGCGAGCCATCGCCTGTACCCACGGAGAAATCAACTTGAAACGCATCCTTCTGTTCGTCCTGACCAACGTCCTGGTGGTCGCGGTGCTCGGCGTCGTCGCCAGCCTGCTCGGCGTCAACCGCTACCTCACGGCCAACGGTCTGAACCTCACCGCCCTGCTGGGCTTTGCACTGGTCATGGGCTTCGGCGGCGCGATCATCTCGCTCTTGATCAGCAAGCCGATGGCCAAGTGGAGCGCCGGCGTGCGCATCATCAACGAGCCGCAGTCGCCCGACGAGGCCTGGATCGTGCAGACCGTGCGCAAGTTCGCCGACAAGGCCGGCATCGGCATGCCCGAGGTCGGCATCTTCGAGGGCGACCCCAATGCCTTCGCCACCGGCGCGTTCAAGAACTCCTCGCTGGTCGCGGTGTCGACGGGCCTCCTGGCCAACATGACGCGCGAAGAAGTCGAGGCCGTGATCGGCCACGAAGTGGCGCACGTGGCCAACGGCGACATGGTCACCATGACGCTGATCCAGGGCGTGATGAACACCTTCGTCGTGTTCCTCTCGCGCGTGATCGGCTATGTGGTCGACGGCTTCCTGCGCCGCGGCAGCGACAGCACCGGCCCGGGCATCGGCTACATGATCACCACGCTGGTGCTCGACATCGTGCTCGGTTTCGCCGCCGCGATCGTGGTGGCCTGGTTCTCGCGCCAGCGCGAGTTCCGCGCCGATGCCGGCGCGGCCCAGTTGATGGGCCGCAAGCAGCCGATGATGAACGCGCTCGCGCGCCTTGGCGGCCTGCCGCCCGGCGAGTTGCCGAAGGCAGTCGAGGCCATGGGCATCACGGGCAGCATCGGCAAGCTCTTTGCGACGCACCCGCCGATCGAAGAGCGCATCGCGGCGCTGCAGAACGCGCAGGGCTGAGTTTTCCGCAGCATGTAAAAAGGGGCCGACCGGCCCCTTTTTCGTTGGGTTGGAGCCCTGCTCAGAGATTCATGGCGGCGATCGCCTCCAGGCCCTGCTTGATGTTGTTGCGCGCCGCGCCTTCGACGGCGAGGCGCAGGCGGGTGACGCCCACCAGCGAATCACCCATCGACGCCGTGTAGCTCGAAGTGATGGACTTGCGCATCACGACCGACTTGTCGGAAGCCTTGACGAGCGACCAGCCGGCCTCCATATCGACGGTGAAGGAGGCGCCGAACGTCGGCTTGCTGAGCCGCGCCACCGTGACCGACAGCTCGTAGTCGCCGTTCTTGCCCTGCACCACTTCCTTGAACAGGGCCGATTGCGTCACCGATTTCTCGATGGCCGCGCGCAGATCGTCGTTGGAGATTTCCGAGCTGCCCATGGCGCTCGTCTCGTTGCCGCCGCCCGTCTTGACCGAGAGCGAATAAGGGTTCTTCTTCGCCGACGAGATGCTGCCGGCGGTCATTGCGTCGCGGTTCGCGGAAGTGGCACAGCCGGCGAGAAGCACGATGCCGGCGAGGGCGGCCAGCGCGCCGGCGCGGCGCAGGGTGTTCTTGATCATTGTTTCTTTCCTGATTCTTTGAAGATGTTGCCGAGCACTTCGTCCACCATCTCGGGCGGCGATTTGCGTGTCAGCGAGGTGTGGTACGAGTTGCCGTTGGCGAGCGGATAGTCCGTCTGCGGGTCGCGGATCGTGATCGTCAGTTCAAGCAAGTACATGGTGATGTCCCACATCCACTTGTCGACATAGGTCACGACCGCATCGACCTTCTCCTGCGCCTGGCCGTCCGTCGCCACCGCATAGCCGCGCGCCCGGAGGTTGTCGGCGATGAGTTTGCGGACGCTGCCATCCTCCCCTTCGAGCTTCTTCACCTGCACCGTGCGCAGCTTGTCGAGCTGTGCCGAGGGATCGACCGTTGCCGTGGCCCGGTTGACCGCGCAGCCGGTCATGAAGACCGACGCGATCACGACCACGGACAGCAGTCCGATGATTCTTTTCAATTGAGTCCTCCTCGCCCGGAATTGGGCCCGCGCAATGTAGCTTCGGCGCGGGCTGGCCCGGCATCGGCGCGGAGGCTCGAAGGTCGCGCCGGGCGCTTATTCGGCGCAGGTGTGAACTAGTTCACGCGCGACCGCTTCTGCCACCCTGATGCCGTCGACACCGGCCGAGAGGATGCCGCCCGCATAGCTCGCGCCTTCCCCGGCCGGATAGAGGCCACGCACGTTGAGGCTTTGGAGATCGTCGCCGCGCGTGATCCTGATCGGCGAGGAGGTGCGCGTCTCGACGCCGGTCAGCACCGCGTCGTGCAGGTCGAAGCCCTTGATCTTCCGGCCGAAAGCCGGGAAGGCCTCGCGTATCGCCTCGATCGCATAGCCGGGCAGTGCGGCATGCAGGTCGCCCGGCGTCACGCCCGGCTTGTAGGAGGGCTCGACGCTGCCGAGCGCGGCCGATGGCTTGCCGGCGACGAAATCGCCGACGAGCTGGCCCGGCGCGCGGTAGTCGCCGCCGCCGAGCACGAAGGCATTGGATTCGAGTTCGCGCTGCAGCGTGATGCCGGCGAGCGCGTCCCCGGGGAAGTCGCGCGGATCGATGCCCACCACGATGCCCGCGTTCGCGTTGCGCTCGTTGCGCGAGTACTGGCTCATGCCGTTGGTCACCACGCGGCCCGGCTCGCTGGTGGCGGCCACCACCGTGCCGCCCGGGCACATGCAGAAGCTGTACACCGAGCGGCCGTTGCTCGCATGGTGCACCAGCTTGTAGTCGGCCGCGCCCAGCAGCGGATGGCCGGCATGCCGGCCCCAGCGCGCGCGGTCGATCAGGCCCTGCGGATGCTCGACGCGAAAGCCGATCGAGAAGGGCTTGGCCTCGATGTGCACGCCGCGCGCATGCAGCATCTCGAAGGTGTCGCGCGAGCTGTGGCCGAGCGCCATCACCACGTGGTCGGCACGCAGCTCGCTGCTTTCGCCGGTGCGCTGGTCGAGCACGGTCAGGCCGCGCAGGTGCCCGTCCTCGATCAGCACATCGGTCACGCGCTGCTCGAAGCGGATCTCGCCGCCCAGCGCGGTGATCTGCTCGCGCATGTTCTCCACCACCTTCACCAGCTTGAAGGTGCCGATGTGCGGATGCGCGACGTAGAGGATCTCGGGCGGCGCGCCGGCCTTGACGAACTCCTCCATCACCTTGCGGCCGAGGAAGCGCGGGTCCTTGATCTGGCTGTAGAGCTTGCCGTCCGAGAAGGTGCCGGCGCCGCCCTCGCCGAACTGCACGTTCGACTCGGGATTCAGCACGCTCTTGCGCCACAGGCCCCAGGTGTCCTTAGTGCGTTGGCGCACGGTCTTGCCGCGCTCCAGCACGATGGGGTTGAAGCCCATCTGCGCCAACATCAGCGCGCAGAAGATGCCGCAGGGGCCGAAACCGACCACCACGGGACGCAGCGGCAATCCGGCAGGGGCCTGGACCGGCGCGCGCCACACCATGTCGGGCGCGGGCTGTACGTGCGGCCGGCCGGTATGTCGCGCCAGTATCGTGGTTTCCTGATTCGCATCGACCAGCGCCACGTCGACGATGTAGACCGTGAGCAGTTCGGCCTTGCGCGCATCGAAGCTGCGCTTGTAGACGGTGTGCGACGCAATGTCGCCGGGCGCAATGCCCAGCGTGGCGGCGATCAGCGCGGGTAACGCGTTGTCGGCGTGGTCAAGAGGGAGTTTGAGTTCGGAGACGCGGATCATGGCTGTTGGCCCGTGGTTATCGGGCAGCTGGCGCTGGTCGGGGTGGTGATTGTAAATTCCGCGGTACGGGAGCGAACCCATGACCTTGTCCATCCGACTGCCTGCCGAAGACGAAATCTTGCTGGAACGCGCAGCCGCGGCGCTGCACGTCAGCAAGTCGGAGTTCATCCGGCGCAGCATCGCGGCCTATGCCAGCGGAGTGCTGACTGAGAAATCAGCGGCCGAGATCGACGCGCTCTACATAGGCAAGGGCGGCGGCCTCCGCGAGCCGGACGCTAGGGCCGATTCCGGCAAGCGTGCGATCCTCGAGCGGCTACGCGCAAAGCGCAGGCACGCTCGCTGACGCGGCGCTCGCAATCGCCTCAGGTGCCTCTGGCCCGGGACGGAAGCTCAAACCGGCAGGAAGCCGTCGACCGACAGATAGCGCTCGCCGGTGTCGTAGTTGAAGCCCAGCACCACCGCGTCCGGCGCCAGCTCGGGCAGCTTTTGCGCAATCGCGGTGAGCGTGGCGCCCGAGGAGATGCCGACCAGCATGCCCTCTTCCGCGGCGCAGCGGCGCGCCATCTCGCGCGCCGGTTCGGCGTCGACCTGGATCACGCCGTCGAGCAGTTCGGTGTCGAGGTTCTTCGGAATGAAGCCGGCGCCGATGCCCTGGATCGGGTGCGGCGAAGGCGCGCCGCCCGAGATCACGGGCGAGGCCACGGGCTCGACGGCAAACACCTTGAGCTTGGGCCACTTCTTCTTGAGCACCCGCGCGCAGCCCGTGATGTGGCCGCCGGTACCCACGCCGGTGATGAGCACGTCCAGCCCATCGGGAAAGTCGGCCGCGATCTCCTCGGCTGTGGTGCGCGCGTGCACCTCGACGTTGGCCGGGTTGTTGAACTGCTGCGGCATCCAGGCGCCGGGCGTGCCGGCGACGATTTCCTCGGCGCGCGCGATCGATCCCTTCATGCCCTTCTCGCGCGGCGTGAGGTCGAAGGTCGCGCCGTAGGCCAGCATGAGGCGCCGGCGCTCGAGCGACATGCTGTCGGGCATCACGAGAACGAGCTTGTAGCCCTTGACGGCCGCGACCATCGCGAGCCCGATGCCGGTGTTTCCCGAGGTCGGCTCGACGATGGTGCCGCCGGGCTTGAGCGCGCCGGACTTCTCGGCATCCTCGACCATCGCGAGCGAGATGCGGTCCTTGATCGAGCCGCCGGGATTGGCCCGCTCGGACTTGATCCACACCTGCTGCGTCGCTCGGCCGAACAGGCGCTGGATGCGGATGTGCGGCGTGTTGCCGATGGTCTGCAGGATGTTCTGGGCTTTCATGCGGGATTCCTTCGTGTGGCGCCAAGGGGGCCGCCATTGTCGCGATAATCGCCGTGTGAAGCACGCCAGACCGCCGCTGGTGCAAGTCTCGAAAGAGCGCACTGGAGGAAGGTCCGGACTGCACAGGACAGCGCAGGAGCTAACGGCTCTCCACCGCGAGGTGAGGATCAGAGCAACAGAGACGAGTCGGCCGCGGGCAACCCCGGCCGGGTGAAACGGGCAATCTCTGCGCGCAGCAACACCAAGTAGGCCAGCGTCGATGTGGTTCCGCAGAGTTGGCGGGTAGGTGGCACCGAGCCGTTTGGCGACAAACGGCCCAGAGTAATGGCGGTCACGTTGGGGGCAACCTCAATGCACAGAATCCGGCCTATCGGCGGGCTTCACACTTTTTTCAGCTCAGAACCTTTCGCTGGGCAGCAGGTAGCGCCACTGGCCGGGCAGCAGGCCCGCGAGGGGCACGCGGCCGATGCGGATGCGCTTCATCGCGAGGATGCGCAGGCCCGCCTCGTCGCACAGGTGCGCGATCTGCCCCGGCCGCGGACCTTTGATCGCAAAGCGCAGGCCGGTGTGGCCCTCGGCCTGCTGGCCGATGCTGACGCGTGCCGCGGAGGCGCGTTCGAGGCGCGCGAGCACGTCGGGCCCGACCGGCCCGGCCACGTCGACCATCACCTCGTTCTCGAGGATGCCCGCGTCTTCCTGCAGCTTGCGCTCGACGCGCCACTCCTGCGTGAAGACCACCAGCCCGCTGGCGCCGGTTTCGAGCGGCGTCATGCAGCGCTGCGCCGCCACGTGGCGCGGCAGGAAGCGCAGGCCCGCACGCTCGGGCTCGTGGTGGTTGGCGGGCGCCAGCAGGCGGTGCGCGTTGTCGGTCGGCATGCCGGCCGGCTTGTGCAGCAGCAGCGTGACCGGCACCACCGGCTCGGGCCGCGCGCCGGCTTCGATCTCGACCTGCTGGTGCGCCTGCACGCGCGTCTGCGGCAGCAGCGCCGGTTCGCCGTCGATGCGAACCGCGCCGTTCTCGATCAGCAGCTCGGCCTCGCGCCGCGAGCAGCCGGCCATCGCGGCCACGCGCTTGGCCAGGCGGATGCCTTCTTCGGTGTCGGTCATGGCGCCGCCATTTGCCGGATGCGCTCCACATGCGCGGCCAGCGATCGTGCGGCCACCGGCCACATGCGTTCGGGCACGTCGTCGTAGGCGAGCGGCAGCCAATCCTCGGGAGTGCCCTGCGGCAGGCGCTGCATCGCGGCGGCGATCTTGGCTTCGCGCTTCAGGCGGTGCGCCTTCAGGTAGGCGATGGCGGCGCGCGCCTTGCCGAGCACGTAGCCGTGCGCCGGCAGGATGAAGCGGATGTCGCCTTCGGCGCAGAGCGCGTCGAGCCGGTCGAGCGAGTCGAGGTAGGCGTTCATGTTGCCGTCCGGCGGATCGACCACCGTGGTGCTGCCGTTGAGCACGTGGTCGCCGGAAAACAGGAGACCGTCTTCCTCCAGCACCAGGCAGAGGTGGTTGGCCGCGTGGCCGGGGGTGTGGACGGCGCGCAGCGTGTGCGTGCTGCCGTCCGGGCGTGCCAGCACGAGGCGCTCCTGGTCCTGCAGCGCGCGGTCGGGCGAAAAGCGCGCCGAGGCGCGGGCGCTCGGCGCCGAGGCCAGGCCGAGGATCGGCGGCTTCGATGCACTGAGCGCCTGCAGCGGCGCGGCGCCCGGCGAATGGTCGGCATGCGAATGGGTGCACACGATCATGCGGATGTCGCCGCCGGTGGCGCGGTGCAGGCGCTCGATGTGGCCCGCGTCGTTCGGCCCCGGGTCGATCACGACGTAGCCGCTGGCTGCATCGCCGACGATGTAGCTGTTGGTGCCCGGTCCGGTCATCGCGCCGGGGTTCGGCGCGGTCAGGCGCCGCACGTTCTTCAGGAGCGGCACCGGCGAATCGCTCTGCCAGTCGAGCGCATGCACGATCTGGCCGTCGGGGCAGACCAGCGCCAGCTCGCCGTAGGGCGATTCGTGCTCCATGTAGCGCGCCTCCTGGCCGCGCAGCAGGCCGGCGCGCGGACAGCTGGTGAACAGCGGGCCTTCGCCGCCCGCGCGGTTCGCGCAGGCGTCGATCAGGGCATCGACCGAGTCGTAGGCGGCCATGCGCTCCAGCGTGCGCACGGTCGGGAAGATCATGAGGAAGCTGCCGGCCTTGTGGCGCGCCAGCGCATCGGCCGGCCGCACCCAGCAGGGCTCGAACTGCTCGGTCTCGTCGGCGGTCGGCATCTGGGCCTCGGGCATGCGCGCCACTAGGAAGGGCACGTCGAAGCGCCTGGGCAGGTCGCGGTCGGTGATCCAGTGCGCGAAGGTGAAGACTTCGTCGGTCGCAAGCCGCAGTCCGCGCGCCGCGCACTGGTCGGCCAGGGCGACGGCGCTCGCGGCCGTGCTGCGGTCCATGGCGGCCACGTCTTCGGCACTGACGGGGCGCCCGTCCTCGTGGCGCGCGAGCAGGACGCCCAGTTCCTCGAAGCTTTCACGCACCGCTGCCACGGCCTGCGTGAGTTGCACCTCGCTTTGGGTGGCCCGGCGCGCAGCGATGCGGTGCGCGGCGCGGTCGCCTTCGTCGATGCGGCCGCCGGGGAACACGTAGGCGCCGGGCGCGAAGCTCGCGCCTGGGGAGCGGCGCGTCATCAGGACCTCGATGCCTTCGGGCGTGTCGCGCAACAGAAGCACGGTGGCGGCGGCGAGCGGCGGCGCCGGTTCGCGCGGGGGATGGAGTTGTTGGGTGGGGCGGACCATGGGGCGCAATGTTTCGGAGTCGGTTCAGCCGGCCGTCGGGCATAAGCTTCGATGCGGTTTCGCATGAGCCTCGCGCCACAATCGGCGCTTGCTCCATCCGCTTCGAAGGACAGTCATGCCCGATTCTCTCTCCAGCCGCTCGCGCCGTCTCCTTGCCGCCGGTCTCGCCCTTTCTGCCTTTGCCGCACCCGTCGCCTTCGCGCAGGCCGAGTGGCCGCAGCAACCCGTCACCCTGATCATGGGCTTCCCGGCCGGCTCGGGCGTCGACGTGGTGGCGCGCACGATCCAGGAACCCTTGCAGCAGAAGCTCGGCCAGCCAGTGGTGATCGACTACAAGTCCGGCGCCGCCGGCAACATCGCGAGCGAGTACGTGGCACGCGCCAAGCCCGATGGCTACACGCTCGCCTTCGGCACCGCGGCCACGCACGGCAGCAATGCGGCGCTCTACAAGAAGCTGCCCTTCGACGTCGAGGCCGACTTCGTGCCCGTCGCGCCGGTGCTCGACGTCTCGAACGTGCTCACCATCAATCCCGAGGTGATTAACGTTAAGACGCTCAAGGAGTTCGTCGAGCTGGTGAAGGCCAACCCCGGCAAGTACAACTACGCCTCCACCGGCAACGGCGCCGGCACCCACATGGCTTTCGCCGAGTTGAACTCGCGCCTCGGCCTGCAGATGGTGCACGTGCCCTACAAGGGCGGGCCGGAGGCCATCGCCTCGGTGGTGCGCGGCGAGACCTGCTGCATCATGAACCAGGTGCAGACCGTGCTGCCGCAGTACAAGGCCGGCAAGGTGCGGCTCCTGGGCGTCACCACCGCCAAGCCGGTGGCGGCGGTGAAGGAGGTGCCGACCATCGCGTCCAGCGGCATCCCGGGCACGCAGGGCTTCGACAGCTCGATCTGGTTCGGCGTCTTCGCGCCCAAGGGCACGGACGCGCGCATCGTCGACAAGCTCAATGCCGCGATCAGGTCCGTGCTTGAACAGCCCGAGATCCGCGAGAAGTTCGAGGGGCAGGGCAACACGGTGCGCATCGAGACGCCCGCGCAGTTCAAGGCGACCGTTCACGCCAACCGCGTGAAGTGGGCCGAGGTGGCAAAGGCGGCGAATATCAGTATCGACTGAGGAGGCACTCGCCTGCGCGATCCCACATCGTCAACAGAAGCTACTCCCCGGCGCGCGAACGCTTGAACTTCGCGATCTTCTCCTTCAGCTCGGTGTACTGCTCGCAGGGGAACCAGCAGAGCCTGTCGAGCGCCTTCAGGTGCCTCTCCGCGCCTTCGAGCTGCCCGACCTGCAGATAGGCCTCGCCCACGTACTCGTGCGCGTCGCGGTGGCCGGGGTTGAGCTGCAGGGCGCGCTCGTAGTGCTTGAAGGAGTTGTCCATGTCGCCCAGGTGCCGATAGGCGAAACCCAGCAGGTTCCAGGCATCGGCATTTCCGGGATCGGTCCGGATCGCCGTGTTCAGCCGGGGCAGGGCTTCGGCCCATTGCTCGGCCTTGATGTGAGCCTGGCCGGCGCGGTAGTCGGGGTCCAACTCCTGCTGCGACGGGCCGCCGCCGCCGCCGCCACCACCGCCGCCGCCCGCGGGCCATGCGGGCAGGCTAAGACCCACAAGACAAGCCACCATCGCCAGAATCTTCTTGCGCATGAGGTGCTCCTGATCAGGGCTCCGCCGCTCTCTCCCAATCGGATTCGAGTCCTGCCGGCCTTGCGTGTCAAGAGAGATACGCGCGATTGACCGGCTGCGCCGGAGCCTGAAATTCGCTAGGCTTTGCTGGCGAGCGATCCCATCGAGCGCGGAGACAACGCGATGAGCCAGGGCGCACCTCTTCGTCTGCATGTGCCGGAGCCCACCGGGCGGCCGGGCCGTGAGACCGACTTTTCCTACCTGCACATTTCGCGCGCCGGCGACGTGCGGCGTCCCCCGCTCGAAGCCTCGCCGGCCGACACCGCCGATCTTGCCTACACGCTGGTGCGCGTGCTCGACGACGAGGGCCGCGCTGTCGGCCCGTGGGCGCCCGAGGCCGACGCTGCGCTGCTGCGCCGCGGCCTCGTCGCGATGATGAAGACGCGCGCCTTCGACGCCCGCATGCTGATCGCGCAGCGCCAGAAGAAGATCTCCTTCTACATGCAGTGCCTCGGCGAGGAAGCGATCGCGACCGGCCATGCGCTGGCGCTGCAGCAGGGTGACATGTGCTTTCCCACCTATAGACAGCAGGGCCTGCTGCTGGCGCGCGACGATGTGTCGATGGTGGACATGATCTGCGAACTGATGTCCAACGAGCGCGACCCGCTCAAAGGGCGGCAGTTGCCGGTGTGCTATTCGATGAAGCGCGCCGGCTTCTTCTCGATCTCGGGCAACCTGGCCACGCAGTTCATCCAGGCCGTGGGCTGGGGCATGGCCTCGGCGATCAAGGGCGACACGCGCATCGCTTCGGGATGGATCGGCGACGGCGCCACCGCCGAGTCCGACTTCCACACGGCGCTGACCTTCGCCCACGTGTACCGCGCGCCGGTGATCCTCAACGTGGTCAACAACCAGTGGGCGATCTCGACCTTCCAGGCCATCGCCGGCGGCGAGGCCACCACCTTCGCGGCGCGCGGCGTCGGTTGCGGCATCGCCTCGCTGCGCGTCGACGGCAACGACTTCCTCGCCGTGCTGGCCGCCTCGCGCTGGGCTGCTGCGCGCGCTCGCGGCAACCTCGGGCCGACGCTGATCGAATGGGTCACCTACCGCGCTGGCGCGCATTCGACCTCGGACGATCCCTCGCGCTACCGGCCGGCCGACGACTGGGCGCACTTTCCGCTCGGCGATCCGATCCCGCGGCTGGCGCAGCATCTCATCGGCATCGGCGCCTGGTCGCAGCAGGAGCACGAAGAGACGCAGGCGAAACTGGAGGCCGAGGTCAATGCCGCGCTGAAGGAGGCCGAGCGCTACGGCTCGCTGGCCGACGGGCATCTCGCGGGCGCGGCGACGATGTTCGAGGATGTCTACAAGGACATGCCGGCGCATTTGAAGCGGCAGCGTGAACAGATGCAGTCCGGAGCGGCGTCATGACCGCCATGACCATGATCCAGGCTTTGCGTTCGGCGATGGACGTGATGCTCGAGCGCGACGACAACGTCGTCATCTACGGCCAGGACGTCGGCTACTTCGGCGGCGTGTTCCGCGTCACCGAGGGCCTGCAGGCCAAGTACGGCCGCTCGCGCGTGTTCGATGCGCCGATCTCCGAAGGCGGCATCGTCGGCTCGGCCATCGGCATGGGCGCCTACGGCCTGCGCCCGGTGGTCGAAGTGCAGTTCGCCGACTACTTCTATCCGGCCTACGACCAGATCGTTTCCGAAGCGGCGCGGCTGCGCTTTCGCTCGGCCGGCGACTTCACCGCGCCGATCACCATCCGCATGCCCTGCGGCGGCGGCATCTACGGCGGCCAGACGCACAGCCAGAGCCCGGAGGTGCTGTTCACGCACGTCTGCGGCGTGCGCACGGTGATGCCCTCCAATCCGCGCGATGCCAAGGGCCTCCTGATCGCCTCGATCGAGAACGACGACCCGGTGATCTTCCTGGAGCCCAAGCGCCTCTACAACGGACCCTTCGACGGCCACCACGACCGGCCGCTGGTGTCCTGGTCGGCCCATCCGCTGGGCGAGGTGCCCGAGGGCTACTACACGGTTCCGCTGGAGTCGGCCACCGTGTTCCGCCCCGGCGCCGACCTGACGGTGATCAGCTACGGCACCATGGTCTTCGTCTCGGAAGCGGCCGCGCAGGAGACCGGTATCGATGCCGAAATCATCGACCTGCGCAGCCTGTGGCCGCTGGACCTGGAGACCCTCGTCGCCTCGGTCAGGAAGACCGGCCGCTGCGTGATCGTGCACGAGGCCACGCGCACCAGCGGCTTCGGCGCCGAGCTGACGGCGCTGGTGCAGGAGCACTGCTTCCATCACCTCGAGGCGCCCATCGAGCGCGTGACCGGTTGGGACACGCCCTATCCGCATGCGCAGGAGTGGGCCTACTTCCCGGGCCCGGCGCGCGTGGGCGCGGCCTTCCGGCGCGTCATGGAGAACTGAATGGGCACGCATGCGATCAAGGTGCCGGACATCGGCGAAGGCATCGCCGAGGTGGAGCTGGTGGCATGGCGCGTGCAGCCTGGCGACACGGTGGCCGAAGACCAGGTGCTGGCCGACGTGATGACCGACAAGGCGACCGTCGAGATCCCGTCGCCGGTCGCGGGCAAGGTGCTCGCGCTCGGCGGCGAAGTGGGGCAGCAGATTGCGGTGGGCGCGGAGTTGATCCGCATCGATGTGGGGGACGGCGGCGAGGCGCAGGCCGTGTCGGCCGCGCCCGCCCGCACGCAGGCGCAGGTCCTGGCGCCGGCACCGGCGCCGGCACCGGCACCGGCACCGGCCGAGCGCGCGCGCCCATCGGTCGGCAAGGCGCTCGCCGCGCCCGCGGTGCGCCATCGGGCCGCGGCCCTCGGCATCGATCTGAAGCAGGTGCCGGGCAGCGGCGCGGACGGCCGCATCCTGCACGAGGACCTCGACGCCTGGCTGTTGCGGCGGCCCGCTCCGCAGGCGCCGAGTGCGGCGCGCTACGTAGAGCGCAACGACGAGGAGGCCGTGCCCGTGACCGGCGTGCGCCGCCGCATCGCGCAGCGCATGCAGGATGCGATGCGCCGCATCCCGCACTTCACCTACGTCGAGGAGATCGACGTGACCGAGCTGGAGCTGTTGCGTGCGCGGCTCAACGAAGGCTCGGGCAGCGAGCGGGTGCATCTCACGCTGCTGCCGCTGCTGGTGCGTGCCGTCGTGCTGGCGGTGGCGCGCTTTCCGCAGATCAATGCCCGTTTCGACGACGAGGCGGGCGTCCTCACGCGCCACGGCGCGGTGCATGTCGGCATCGCGACCCAGACCGCGGCCGGCCTCATGGTGCCGGTGCTGCGCCACGCGGAAGCGCGCGACCTCTGGTCGAGCGCGACCGAGATCGCGCGCCTGGCCGATGCCGCGCGCGCGGGCCGGGCCACGCGCGACGAACTGAGCGGCTCGACCCTCACCGTCACCAGCCTCGGCGCGCTGGGCGGCATTGCCTCCACGCCGATCATCAACGCGCCCGAGGTGGCGATCGTCGGCGTCAACCGCATCGTGCAGCGCCCGGTGATGCAGGGCGGCGCGGTGGTCGCGCGCCGCATGATGAACCTGTCCTCCTCCTTCGACCATCGCGTGGTCGACGGCCAGCTGGCGGCCGAGTTCGTGCAGGCCGTGCGGGCTTCGCTCGAATGCCCGGCGCTGCTTTTCGTCGAGTAGCCCCTGTGTGACACGGACGCCCGCGACTCCTAGAATCATCCGCATCATGAGGTCCGCCGGAACATGGTTGATGGGACTGGTCCTCCTGGCTCATGCGGCAGCGGCGGCCAGCGCCGAAGCCGTGCCTGCCGCGTCACCTGCACCTCCCGAGGCGCCCCGCATCGTGGTCCTCATGCAGATCGACGGCGCCATCGGGCCCGCTTCCGCAGACTATGTGCGCCGCGGCCTCGCGCTGGCTGCCAAGAAGGAAGCGCGGCTCGCCGTGCTGCAGCTCGACACGCCCGGCGGGCTCGACGCCTCGATGCGCAACATCATCAAGGACATCCTCGCTTCGCCCGTGCCGGTGGCGACCTTCGTGGCGCCCAGCGGCGCGCGCGCCGCGAGTGCCGGCACCTACATCCTCTACGCGAGCCACATCGCCGCCATGGCGCCGGCCTCCAATCTCGGCGCGGCGACGCCGGTGGCCATCGGCATGCCGACGCCCGGCCGGCCGGAGCCGAAGCCGCCGTCTTCTTCCGACAAGTCCTCCGAGAAGGGTGCCGAGCCGGCGCCCGATGCGATGAACGCCAAGCGGCTGGCCGATGCATCGGCCTACATCCGCAGCCTGGCCCAGCTGCGCGGGCGCAATGCCGACTGGGCCGAGCAGGCGGTGCGCGAATCCGTGAGCCTGTCGGCGCAGGAGGCGCTGCAGAAGAAGGTCATCAACCTGGTGGCGCGCGACGTGGCCGACCTGCTGATGCAGGTGAACGGACGCGAGGTGGCCATGGAAGGCGGCAACGTTCGGCTCGCCACCCAGCGCGCGCAGTTGCTCGCCTTCGAGGCCGATTGGCGCAGCCGGCTGCTGTCGGTGATCACCGAGCCCAGCCTGGCGCTGATCCTGCTGATGGTCGGCATCTATGGCCTGCTGTTCGAGTTCTCCAACCCCGGCTTCGTGCTGCCCGGCGTGGTGGGGGCCATCTGCCTGACGCTGGCGATGTTCGGCCTGCAGATGCTGCCGGTCAACTACGCGGGGCTGGCGCTGATCCTGCTGGGCGTGGCCTTCCTCATCGCTGAGGCCTTTCTGCCGAGCTTCGGCGTGCTCGGGCTGGGCGGCATCGCGGCCTTCGCGATCGGCGCGGTGCTCCTGATCGACAACGACGCGCCGGGTTTCGGCGTGCCGCTGTGGGTGATCGCGGCCACGAGCGCCGCCTCGGCCCTGTTCATCCTCGTGGTGGCCGGCATGGCCGCGAAGGCGCGCCGGCGGCCGGTGACCACCGGCATTTCGACCCTCGTGGGCACCACCGGCGAGCTGGTCGAGTTCGCAGACGGCGAGGGCTGGGCGCAGATCCAGGGCGACTACTGGCGCGTGACTGGCGCCGGCGACCTGCATGCGGGCCGCAAGGTCCGGGTAAGCGGCGTGCAAGGCGTCGTGCTGCAGGTGGCGCCGGACGGCCAGTGACCATGTTCTTCAATTTCAGCGTCGCGCTCATGGGCCTCCTGGTCGTGCTGGCGGTCATGCTCGCCGCGGCATCGCTGCGCATCCTGCGCGAGTACGAGCGCGGGGTGGTGTTCCAGCTCGGACGCTTCTGGAGGGTCAAGGGGCCGGGGCTGGTGATCCTGATCCCCGGCATCCAGCAGATGGTGCGCGTGGGGTTGCGCGTGATGGTGCTCGACATTCCGAGCCAGGACGTGATCACGCGCGACAACGTGTCGGTCAAGGTGAACGCGGTGCTCTACTTCCGCGTGATCGATGCGGAGAAGGCGATCATCCAGGTCGAGAAGTACCTCGAGGCCACCAGCCAGCTCGCCCAGACCACGCTGCGCGCCGTGCTCGGCAAGCACGAGCTCGACGACCTCCTGGCCGAGCGCGAGCGCCTCAACCTCGACATCCAGAAGACGCTGGAAGCGCAGACCGACACCTGGGGCATCAAGGTCACCAACGTCGAGATCAAGCACGTGGACCTCAACGACAACATGGTGCGCGCCATCGCACGCCAGGCGGAGGCAGAGCGCGAGCGGCGCGCCAAGGTGATCCATGCCGAAGGCGAGCTGCAGGCCTCGGTCAAGCTGGCCGAGGCGGCCGAGATCCTCGGGAAGCAGCCGCAGGCATTGCAACTGCGCTACCTGGAGACGCTGACCGTGATCGCGGCCGACAAGAACTCGACCATCGTGTTCCCGCTGCCGCTGGACATCGTCGGGCCGTTGCTGCAGGCGCTGGGCAAGAAGCCCTGAGTGTTCCCGTTGGAGACTTCACGCGCTTGCGACGCCGCCCTTCACGCGCTTGCGACGCCGCCCGCGCGTGGCAAGATGCCCCGTCTTCTTCACTGCCCCGGCGCCCCGCATGCTCATCAACTGCGTTGTCTACGAAGACGGCACCAAGCTGGCCGACATTCCCGTTTCCGAGATCAGCGAGTACGCGTCGCAGCCGCGCTGCTTCGTCTGGGTGGCGCTGCACGACGCTACGCCCGAAGAGCTGGCCGAAGTGCAGGCCGAGTTCGGCCTCCATCCGCTGGCGGTGGAAGATGCCCACAACGGCCACCAGCGGCCGAAGGTGGAGGAGTACGCCGATTCGCTTTTCGTCGTCATGCACCTGCTCGAAGCGGGCGCGGCCGGGCCCACCACGCTCGAGGTCGGCGAGCTCGATGTCTTTGTCGGGCGCAACTACGTGGTGTCGGTGCGCAACCGCAGCGAGCACGGCTTCACCGAAGTGCGCGAGCGCTGCGAGCGCGAGCCCGAGCTGCTCAGGAACGGCCCGGGCTTCGTGCTCTACGCGCTGATGGATGCCGTGGTGGATCGCTACTTCCCCGTCATCGATGCCTTCGAGGACGAACTCGACACCATCGAGCAGCGCATCTTCACCAAGGGCGCGGCGCGCGAGAGCATCAAGCGCCTCTACGAGCTGAAACAGCGCCTGACGCTGCTCAAGCATGCCGTTGCCCCCCTGCTCGAAGGTACCAGCAAGCTGCACGGCGGCCGCGTGCCGCAGATCTGCGCCAGCACGCAGGAGTACTTCCGCGATGTCGTCGACCACCTGAGCCGCATCAACAACACCATCGACTCGATCCGCGACACCATCGGCACCGCGATCCACGTCAACCTCTCGATGGTCACCATCGAGGACGGCGAGGTGACCAAGCGTCTCGCGGCCTGGGCCGCCATCTTCGCCGTGTGCACCGCCTTCGCCGGCATCTGGGGCATGAACTTCGAGCACATGCCCGAGCTGAAATGGCGCTACGGCTATGCGGCCGCGCTGGCGCTGATCGCGAGCCTTTGCGCCTACGTGTACTACCGCTTCCGGCGCGCGGGCTGGGTGTGAGTGGAGAGGGCGCGCTGCGCTGACGAAGCATTTGGTTGTCTTGCGCCGGCGGATGTCGTCGCGTAACGTTGTGTTACCTCTTTAAACAACGAACAGCGCTTCATGATCTCCAAACGCCGCTTGCTCCAAAGCCTCGCTGCCTCAGCCTGTGCCCCGGCCGCGTGGGCCCAACAGGCAACGTCCTCCGCCGCACCGCGCGCCGCGCGCCCCGCCGGTGTTGCTGTCCCCGGCGCCTGGCCGACCCAGCCCGTGCGCCTGCTGGTCGGCTTTCCGGCCGGTGCGTCGCCCGACCTCGCGGCGCGCGCCATCGCCGAGCCGCTCTCGAAGCTGCTGGGCCAGCCGGTGACGGTGGAAAACAAGCCCGGCGCCAGCGGCAACCTCGCGGCCGACCTGGTGGCCAAGGCGCAGGACGACCACACCATCGGCGCGCTGATCAACGGCAACCTCACGATCGCCAAGCTGCTCAATCCGGCCACGCCCTTCGACCCCGAGAAGGACTTCGCGCCCGTGGGGCTGATCGGCACCGCGCCGCTGGTGCTGGCGGTCTCGGGCGATGCCGCGGGCAAGAACGCCACCGAACTGCTGCTGTGGGCGCGCAACCTCGGCGACAAGGGCAAGTACGGCACGCCCGGCGTCGGCACCGTGGGCCACCTCGGCATGGAACTGCTGAAGACCCGCACCAGCATCTCGCCGCAGCACGTGCCCTTCAACGGCAACCCGCAGGTCATCGCCGCCATGCTCGCGGGACAGATCCAGATGGCGCTGCTGCCACCCGGCCTCGCGAAACCTCATGTGGCCTCGGGCAAGTTCAAGGCCCTCGGCGTCACCTCGCCCTTGCGCAGCCCGCTGTTCAGCGAGCTGCCCACGCTGCGCGAAGCCGACGTGCGCGGCGCCGACCTCGAGATCTGGACCGCGCTCGCGGCCCCGGCCGACCTGCCCAAGCCGGCAGTGGCCAGGCTCAATGCGGCCCTGGGCGAAGTGCTTCGCTCCGCCGAGGTGCAGCAGCAGCTACTGAAGGCGGGCTGGCAGGCGCAGGCCGGCACGCCGCAGGCACTGGCCTACCGGATGCGCTCGGACACCTCGCAGCTGGGCGGCGTGATCCTGATGCGAGGGATCCGTTCGGAGACTTAGGCTCTCCCCCGGGCTTGCCCACTTCGTGTGGCCGCCAGCCCCCTCACCGGGGGCAACACCGACGGCCCGGCAAAGCCGGTTCCGTGGTGATCCTGGAAGGGGTCTCGAGGACGGGCCCGGTCGAGAGCAGACGCTCGGGCGCTGACCATCCAGCAGGCGGCGGCGAAGCGGACTTCGGCTCCGTGCACATAGGGGTCGAAGGCGGTACGGACGGTGTCGATGACTTGCGCGCGCGTGCGCACGTCCACCTCCTGGAGGACCAGGCCGACGGGACCGAGCCGGGTGAAGTAGCCGACCAGCTCCTTCTCGGGCAGGGTGCATTCGACATCGATCGGCCGGATGTCGATCCCGGCCCAGCCGCTCTCTTCCAGGATGGAGGAGACCCGATGCCCGTCTGCGAACGAGAACTGTCCGGGCGCGCCCGGCTGGCGGGCGGGCAGGTTCGGCAGCAGCGGCGCCGCGGCGCGCTCGGCCGTCGTCATGAACGGGTTTTCCGCGGCACTGCGCCAGACGATGGCGCGCAGCGCGGCACCGTCCCTTGCGGCGCGCCGCAGGTTCGCGAAGGCGAGGACCGGGTGGTCGAAGAACATGACGCCGAAGCGCGACATGATCACGTCGAAGCTGGCGGGCTCGAAGGCGTGCGTCTGCGCGTCGGCACGGATGAAGCTGGCCGGCGTGTCTTCCTGTTCGGCGCGTGCCCGGGCGGCGGCGATCAGCGGATCCGAAATGTCGACGCCGATGCAGCGGCCCGCCGAGCCGAGCAGCCGCGCAACGGCGAGCGTCGTGCTGCCGGTACCGCAGCCGACGTCGAGCACCCGCTGTCCGGGTCCGGCGCCGACCGCTTCGACGAGCAGGTCTTCGAAGGGCTCGAGCACCTGGTCGATCACCTCCTGTGCCTCGACCCAGGCGCGGCCGGCGCGGCCGTTCCAGAGCGCCGTCTGCTCGTTGTTGTCGGTCTGTTGCGTGACATCCATGGTCGTTTTCCTTTGCTTGCGTGAACAGGGCCTAGACTGTGCAACTTCAAGTCGACTTGAGGTCAAGAGAATGATGCACCTGGACATCGCCGAGGTGGCGCAGCGATCCGGCGTTCCTGCGTCGACGCTGCGCTTCTATGACGAAAAGGGGCTGATCGCCTCCACCGGCAGGCGCGGCCTGCGCCGCCTGTTCGATCCCGGTGTGCTGGAACGCCTGGCGCTGATCTCGCTGGGGCGCGCGGCCGGCTTCTCGCTCGACGAGATCGCGCTCCTGTTCACGCGCGAGGCGCAGCCGCGCATCGACCGCCAGATGCTCGCGGCCAAGGCGCAGGAGCTGGACAGGACGATCCGCAAACTGAGCGCGATGCGCGACGGCCTGCTGCACGCCGCTGCCTGCCCTGCACCGAGCCACATGGAATGCCCCACCTTCCGCCGCATCCTGCAGGCCGCCGCGACCGGCGCTGTCGGAGCGCGAAAGAAGTGGAGGGCTCCGCAGCCACCAGGGAGCTAGTTCCAGGTGGCATCAATTGCCTTCGGGCGCGGCGCTGCACCCTTACCCGTCATTCAGGCAATGCGCCAGGAATTCCACCGCCGCGCGCACCCCCGGGAGCTGGCCGCGACGGTGCGGCATCAGGATCGTGGTGGTGACGCTGCCGGCATGCCAATCCGGCAGCACCTGCGTCAACTGCTGCGCCTTCAGCGCGGCCCGGCAGAAGCGCTCGGGCAGGCAGGTGATGCCGAGGCCGGCGATCGCCGCGTTCAGCAGCACCATCGATTCGTTGGCCGTGAGCCGCGCAACGGGCGCGATCTCGACCTTCTCGCCGCTCCTGCCGGTGAGCAGCCATCTTCTCGCCGTCGTGCCGGTCAAGAGGCCGTCGTGGCCCTCCAGGGCCTCAGGCGACTCCACCGGAGCGCGAGCCTTCAGATAGTCGGGTGCGGCCACCAGGATGATCTGTTCGACCATGAGCTGCCGCTGCAGCAGCCCTGAGTCGGGCAGCGCAGCGAAGTGGCTGCGCACGGCGATGTCGTAGCCCTCCTGCACCACGTCCACGAACCGATCGGACACATCGAGTTGGACGTGCAGCCTCGGATAGGTGCGCGCGAGTTCCGGCAGATGCGCGGACAGATACAGCTGGGCGGTTGGAACGGAAGCCGTCATCCGGACCGTGCCGCTGGGCTCGGCGACGCGCCTGCGCACCACCTGCTCGGCGGATTCGGCTTCGATCAGCGCGGCATGGGCGTGCTCATAGAAGTCGCGCCCGAGCTCGGTGAGCGCAAAGCTGCGCGAAGTGCGCTGGATGAGTCGCACGCCGAGGCGGTTCTCGAGTTCGGCGACGCGCTTGCTGATCGTCGACTTGGGCACGCCGAGTTGGCGCGAGGCGGCCGAGAAGCCGCCGTGATCCACCGCCGCGGCGAAGAAATGAAGGTCGTTGAGATTGAGCATGAGGCTCCGGCGTGCACAAGCGTGGACGATAAGTCCTGATTTTGCAGGCTACTCACCCAAAGTCCACACCGCTACATTGATCGCATGGACAAACACATGAACCCCCTCCCCATCCTTTTTTACGGCGTGCCCTCCGGTTGCTCCTTCGGCTCCATCGTTGCGCTCGAATGGCTCGCCAGGCCCTACCAGCTCTGCCGCATCGAAATGCCCGCGGTCGTTTCGAGCGACACCTACAAGCGCGTCAATCCTGTCGGCGAGACGCCGTCGCTGTTGACTGCGAAGGGCGAACTGCTCAGCGAGAGCATGGCCATCCTCAACCACCTCGGTGCATTGGGCATCGACAGGAAGCTCGGCCATCCCCAGGGCAGCCGCGGCTTCGACCGTCTGAACCAGATGCTGGGCTTCCTCAACACCACCTTCTTCGGCGCCTTCAGCCCGCTGTGGCACGCGCTGGAGCATGGCAGCGAGGGCGAGGAAAAAAAGGCACTGACAGCCTTCGGCCGCGCCAAGGTCGAGAAGGCGCATGCGCAACTCGAGGCGCTGCTCGGCGACCAGCCCTGGCTGCTGGGCCAGGAGCGCAGCCTTGCGGATGCGTACTTCATCGGCATCGCGCGCTGGACGAAGTACCACGAGGTCGTCGATCGGCGCGACTATCCCGCGTTGCAGCGACTCTTCGACAAGCTGGAGGCCGAGCCGGCGGTGAAGTTCGCGCATGCGATCGAGGCGCAGCAGACAGCTGTGAGTGCCGGCGGTTTCGTCGGTCATATCGGCCTGGAAGAGGCGCTGGCACGCCCATAAGTCGCGCTTATGTAAAAGCAACGCAAAACGGCGTTCCATTGGGGACGGTGCGTGTCGATACTTGCCGCCAGCACGCTGCGGCATCCCTCACTACACCTACCCGGAGACAACGCCATGCATCCTTCCTCCCGCCTCGTCCTGCTCGCCGGCCTGGCAGCCGTGCTGGCCTGCACGACCGCTTCCGCGCAGACCTGGCCCGCCAAGCCGATCCGCCTGGTCGTGCCCTTTGCGGCCGGCGGCGCCAACGACCTGATGGCGCGCGCCGCGGCCGAAGGCGCCTCCAAGGCGCTGGGGCAGCCCATCGTGGTCGACAACAAGCCCGGCGCCGGCGCTACGCTGGGCGCGGACATCGTCGCCAAGAGCGCGCCCGACGGCTACACCTTCCTGGTGAGCGCGGCCGGCGTGATCTCCAACGGCATGATCAAAAAGCACCTGCCCTACAAGGACAGCGACCTGGTCCCGGTCGGCATGATCGGCCTCGCGCCCTCGGTGATCCTGGTGCCGGCCGATGCGCCCTACAAGGACCTGAAGGAATTCGTCGCGGCTTCCAAGACCGGCGCCGGCTTCCACTGGGCGACCGCCGGCACCGGCAGCACGCCGCACTTCGTCGAGGGGATGCTCGAAACCAAGTACGGCGCCAAGCTCGATGTGGTGCCCTACAAGAGCGGCTCGGAGTCGATCACCGCCGTGCTCGGCAAGCAGGTCGAAGCGACGTCGGAGGCAAGCATCGTCGCGCTGCCCTATCTCAAGAGCGGCAAGCTGAAGGCACTGGCCAATACCTGGACCACGCGCATCTCGGCCTATCCGGAGCTCTCCACGGCCTCGGAGCAGGGCTTTCCCGATGTGCGTATCGCCCACTGGGCCGGCGTGCACGCGCCGCACGGCACACCCGAGGCGGTACTCGAAAAGATGAGCGCCGCCATCGACGCGGCCATGAAGACGCCGGCCATCGCCGACAAGCTCAAGGGCTTGGGCATCGAGCCGATCGGCGGCACGCGCGCTTCCTTCGTGCAGTTCGTCGATGCCGAGCGCGCGCGCCTGGGCGCGGTGGTCAAGGCCACGGGCATGAGGGACGAATGACGATGACGAAGGCTATCCATCCCGGTACGCTGCTGCGGCAGAAGGTCGAAGCCAGGCGCGGCCTGCTGGTGCCGGGCGCAGCCAACGCGCTGGCCGCCCGCGTGATCGAGGAGCTGGGCTTCGAGGCCGTGTACCTGAGCGGCGCCGGCCTCACCAACACCTTCTACGGCATCCCCGATCTCGGCTTCGTCCATCTCGGCGACCTGGCGCAGCACACGGCCGCGCTGCGCGACGCGGTTGCGCTGCCCCTCATCGTCGACGTCGACACCGGCTTCGGCAACGCGCTCAACGTGCAGCACACGGTGCGCACGCTGGAGCGCGCCGGCGCCAATGCGATCCAGCTGGAAGACCAGGTGAGCCCCAAGAAATGTGGTCATTTCGAGGGCAAGGGCGTGATCCCGCAGAACGAGATGCTGGGCAAGGTGAAGGCGGCGGTCGATGCCCGGGTGCATGCCGACTTCCTGGTGATCGCGCGCACCGACGCCGCGGCCGTCGAAGGCATCGATGCCGCGATCGCGCGCGCCGCCGCCTACGCCGAGGCCGGCGCCGACATCACCTTCGTCGAGGCGCCCGAGTCGCTGGAAGCGCTGCGCCGCATTCCGCGCGAGCTAGCCTGCCCGCAGGTGGTCAACGTGGTGATCGGCGGCAAGACGCCGACGCTGGACGCGGCCGAGTTCGGCGCCATGGGTTTCGGCCTGGTGCTGTACGCCAACGCCGCGCTGCAGGGCGCGGTGCGCGGCATGACGCTGGCGCTGCAAGGCCTGCGCGAGCGCGGCCGGCTCGATGAAGCGAGCGGCCTGGTCGCGACTTTCGCCGAGCGCCAGGCGCTGGTGCGCAAAAAGGAATTCGATGAGCTCGAACAGCGCTACGCCTGAGCCGGTCGCCGCGATCGACAGCCACGCCCACGTGTTCCGGCGCGGTCTGCCGCTGGCGCCGGTGCATCGCCATGCGCCCGACTACGACGCACTCTTGCCCGACTACCTCGCGCTGCTGGACGCGCATGCGGTGTCGCATGCGGTGCTGGTGCAGCCGAGCTTCCTGGGCACCGACAACCGCTTCCTGCTCGATGCGCTGCGCGCCTGTCCGCAGCGGCTGCGCGGCGTCGTGATCGTCGAGCCGAGGATCGGCGAGGACGACTTGGCGGCGCTGGACCGGCAGGGCGTCTGCGGCATCCGGCTCAACCTCGTCGGGCTGCCCATTCCCGACCTCGCACATGCCGAGTGGCAAGGCCTCTTCGCTCGCGTCCGTGCGCTCGACTGGCATGTGGAGCTGCATCGCGAATCGTGCGATCTGCCGCTGGCCGGGCGGGCCATCCTCGATGCCGGCTGCAAGCTGGTGGTGGACCACTTCGGCCGCCCCGGCCCGGCGCCCGGCGACGACGAAGGCTTCGGATGGCTGCTGCAGAGCGCTTCGAGCGGGCGCGTGTGGGTCAAGCTCTCCGCCGCCTACCGCAACTGGGCCGACCAGCGTAGCGACGCGGCCCGTGCCGCTGCACAGGCCCTGCTGCAGGCGCTGGGTGCC
Organism: Variovorax sp. Soil_C_33; assembly: GCF_057656935.1. Lineage (NCBI taxonomy): Bacteria > Pseudomonadati > Pseudomonadota > Betaproteobacteria > Burkholderiales > Comamonadaceae > Variovorax > Variovorax sp. Soil_C_33. Next base: position 129,415 of record NZ_JBDGJK010000008.1, on the reverse strand, counting down.
GGCCGCCTGCTGTGGGGTAGCGACTGGCCGCACACGCAGCATCAGCATCTGGCCGACTACGGATCCACCCAGGCAGCGCTGGCCGACTGGGTGCCGGATGTCGAGACGCGCCGGCGCATCCTGGCCGACACGCCCGCGGCGCTGTTCCGCTTCGCCTGATTCACCCACCGAAAAGAGGCGCCGGCATGGGCGTCCGAAGGAGACAAAAATGTTCAATCCCCCGCGCCTCGTGCGCGCCTTCATCCGCGCCGCCGGCGGCACGGCGCTGCTGTTCGCCGCCCTCGGCGCCCAGGCGCAAGGCTGGCCGGCCAAGCCGGTGCGCCTGGTCGTGACCTATCCGCCGGGCGGCACGGTCGATGCGGTGGCGCGCATCATCGGCCCCAAGCTCTCGGCCCGGCTCGGCCAGCCGGTGGTGATCGACAACCGCGGCGGCGCCGGCGGCGCGATCGGCGGCGAACTGGTCGCCAAGAGCCCGGCCGACGGCTACACCGTGATGCTCGATGCCTCCAACCACGCGCAGAACCCGGCCTTGCGCAGCAAGATGCCCTTCGACACGCTGCGCGACTTCGCGCCGGTCTCGCTCTTGGTCAAGGTGCCCAACATCCTCGTCGTGCACCCGGGCGCGCCGATCGCGAGCGTCAAGGACCTGATCGCCCAGGCCAAGGCGCGGCCGGGGGAGATCAACTATGCCTCCTCGGGCAACGGCTCCTCGCCGCACCTGGCGGCCGAGCTCTTCGATTCGATGGCCAAGACCCGCATGACGCACGTGGCCTACAAGGGCGGCGGCCCGGCGCTCACCGACGTCATGGCGGGCCAGGTGCCGGTGTTCTTCGCCAGCCTGGGCTCGGGCATGCCCTACATCCAGGGCGGCAAGCTGCGGCCGCTCGCGATCGGCGGCAAGGCGCGCTCGCCGATGCTGCCCGAGGTGCCGACCCTCGCGGAGTCGGGCCTGCCGGGCTACGAGATGTACGAGTGGAACGCGGTCTTCGTGCCGGCCGGCACGCCGGCTGCGGTGATCGCGCGGCTCTCGAAGGAGATCGCCGCCACCGTCAAGGACCCGGAAGTGCGCCAGCGGCTGGAGGCCATGGGTGCCGAGGTGATCGGCTCCGATCCCGCCGAACTCGATGCGTTCCGCCGCGCCGAGCTCGCGAAGTGGAGCCGGCTCGCGAAGGAGAACAAGCTTCAGCTCGATTGAAGCAACTGGGAGAACGCATCGGCGAAGGTGGGCCGCGAGCGCGCCAGCCACATCGCCGACAGTTCGAAGGCGGGCAGGTCCGCGCCGTCGCGCACCTCGGCATAGCGCACACCTTCGTGGCGCAGTGCATGCACTGAGCGCGGCAGCAGCGACCACCCGAGGCCGGCGGCCACGCAGGCCAGCACGGTCAGTGTGCGGTTGGCGTCCTGCACCACCTGCACGGAGTGGCCGGCGCGGCGGATCGCGCCCAGCAGCTGGCTGCGCAGGGCCGGAATCTGCTGCTCGGGAAACCAGACCAGCCCATGCTGCGCGATCTCGGCCAGGGAGACGCAGCCGTCCTGCGCCACCTCGTAGCCGGCCGGCAGCGCGGCCACCATCGGCTCCTCGCCCAGGCGCAGCTCGTTCACCTTGGCGTTGAAGGAAACGGGCGGATGCAGCAGCGCGATGTCGATGCGGCCGCCGGCCAGCGCATCGACCTGCTCGGCATTGCTCATCTCGCGCAGCACCACGTCCAGCTGCGGATGCGCGGCGCGCAGCAGGCGCAGCGCGCGCGGCAGCACCTCGTAGATGGCATGGGTTACGAAGCCGATGGTGAGCCGGCCCGCGCGGCCCGCGGCCATGGCCCCAGCGCGCTCGGCCGCCGCGTCGGCGTGGGCCAGGCTGGCGCGCACGTCCTCCACGATGGCGAGCCCGGCCTCGGTCAGCGTCGCGCCGCGCCGCGTGCGCGTGAAGAGCGGCGTGCCGATCTCGCGCTCGAGCCGGTTCAAGGTTTGCGTGAGCGCCGGCTGCGCGAGGCCCAGTTGCTCGGCCGCGCGCGTGAGGCTGCCGGCCTCGCTGATCGCGAGGATGCAGCGCATCTGGCGCGTGTCCATCAGCTTCGCCTGTCCGGCGCGTACCAGCGGGTCGCGATCAGCTCCGGCTCCTCGTGCGCCAGCAGCCGCGCCCAGTGGCGGTCGGCGTCCTCGACGAACAGGTCGCGCGCGATCGCGTGGGCCAGGCGCGTTGCGCCGATCGCGAGGCCGGGGATGTCGCCGGCCAGCGCGCCGTGGCTCATGGTGGCGCCCCAGTTGAAGAGGCGCATGCGCGACAGCGCCTCGGCCTCCGTGCTGCCCGCGACGCCCGTGCGGCCGCGCAGCTCGAAGCCCGCGCCCAGGTAAGGAAAGCGCGCCGGCTCGGGGTAGCGCTGCGCCTCCTCGGGCATCACGTGCTGGGCCCAGGTGTCCACGAGCGGCGTGTAGCGCGCGATCTCGGGCCGGTCGAGCAGGTCGACGTCGAAGCCGGTGCCGAAGATGACGGCGTCGAAGCGCTCGCTGCCGCCGTTCGGCGTGCTGACCTTCACGCCTTCCGCGTCGGGCGCCACGTCCAGCCAGGGCGTGCCGAGCAGCAGCGTGAAGGCCGCATGCGCATCGCAGCGGCGCACGCTTTCCCAGGGCGGCGGCACCTGCTCGTCGAAGATGTAGGTGTAGACGCGCCACTTGCGCGCATCGTCGAGGCCCTCGAAGCCGCGCAGGAAGCCGTGGCTCGATGCGGCCTTGCTCTTGTTGACCTGGGGCAGCTGCGGCCGGCGCGCGAACAGCACGACCTCCGCGGCGCCGGCCTCCAGTGCGCAGGCCGCGTTGTCGAAGGCCGAAGCGCCGGCGCCCAGCACGCCGATGCGCTTGCCCGCCAGCGCGGCGAAGTCGATCGCGTCGGCCGAATGGAACACCCGGCCGGCCGCGTGCGGGTCGTCGCGCCGCAAGGATGGAAAAGACGGCCAGCGCGGCGCGCCGCTGCCGTCGCGGCCCAGCGCCAGCACGAGTTGGCGCGTGCGCACGGTCTCGCGCCGGCCCTGCGGGTCCGTGAGTTCGACCACCAGCAGGCGTCCGTCGTCGCTGTGCGACACGGAGCGCAGCGCGATGCCGTTGTTCACCGGCAGGCCGACGGTGTCGCGCACCCACAGCAGGTAGTCGCGCCAGTCGATGCGGCCGATCTTGTGCAGCGCCTCCCAGCCGGCGCTGCCGTGCTGCGCCTCGTACCAGGCGCGGAAGGAGAGCGAGGGCACGCCGAGCTCCGGCCCGCCGACCTGCTTGGGGCTGCGCAGCGTCAGCATGCGCGCGTAGGTGCCCCACGGGCCTTCGTCGCCGCGCGCGGCGCGGTCGATCACGCGGATGTTGGTGATGCCCTCGCGGTGCAGGGCGAAGGCGGCGGTCTGGCCGCACATGCCGGCGCCGGCCACCAGCACGTCGAGCACCGTGTCGGCGTCGGCCGATTCGGCCGGCAGCACCCAGGCCGGCGGCGGCAGGTTGATGCGTTCGAGATCGGCGCGCGCTTGTGCGGCCAGCTTTTCGAGCGCCGCCGCGTCGCGCGCGCTCGCGGCGAATTGATGCGGCACCGGCGGTAGGGTGTCGGAAGAGAAGTCGTCAGGCATCGCCTGAAGATAATCCAGAACATGATCGAACTCGACTGCTACTACAGCCTCTCTTCGCCCTGGGCGTATCTCGGCGGTCCGCAACTGCAGGACATCGTGCGCCGCCACCACGTGCGGCTGGTGCTCAAGCCCTACGATTTCCAGGCCGTGGTGCCGCAGACCGGCGGCATTCCGCTCAAGACGCGGCCCGAGCCGCGCCGCAGCTATCACGCGCTCGAACTGGCGCGTTGGCGTGACTATTTGGGCATGCCGCTCAACCTGGAGCCGAAGCACTATCCCAAGGGTCCGCCGGGCGATCCGAACTGGAACAAGTACCCGGGCTGGATGGTGATCGGCGCCCAGTTGCAGGGGCTCGATGCGCAGCCGCTCTCGCATGCGCTCTTGCGCGCGCTGTGGGCGGAGGAGCGCGACACCTCGGATGCCGCGGTGCGCATCGCGGTCGCCGACGAGAACGGCTACGACGGCGCCGCGCTGCAGGCGCTGGAGGAGGCGCCCGAAACCCTGGCGACCTACCGCGCCAACAGCGCCGAGGCGGTGGAGAAGGGCGTGTTCGGCGCGCCGACCTTCATTCTCGAGGGCGAGCGCTTCTGGGGGCAGGACCGGTTGGGCTTCCTCGACCGGACACTCGACCGGATGCGAGCCGGCCGCGGCGGATAATCCCCCGGATGCGAATCCGCTTCACCAAGATGCAGGGGGCCGGCAACGACTTCGTCGTGCTGGACGAAACCCGCGGCGCGCTGGGCCTGAGTGCGGCGCAGTACCGCTTCCTGGCCGACCGCCACTTCGGCGTCGGCGCCGACCAGATCCTCACCGTGCGGCCCTCGCCGGCGGCGGGCATCGATTTCCAATACGTGATCCACAACGCCGACGGCGGCGAGGTCGAGCAGTGCGGCAACGGCGCGCGCTGCTTCATGCGCTTCGTCCACGAGCACGGCCTGACCGCGAAAGACAGCGTGCGCGTGGAAACGCTCTCGGGCGTGATCGAGCCGCGCATGGGCGCCGACGGCCGCGTGACGGTCGACATGGGCGCGCCGATCTTCGAGCCGCAGCGCGTGCCCTTCGACACCGCCGGCCTCGATCCGCAGCACGACAACGGCTGGCACACCTGGCATCTCACCCTGGGCACGCATGCCGACAGCGCGAAGGTGTCGCTGGCCGTGCTGTCGATGGGCAACCCGCACGCGGTGCAGATCGTGCCCGACGTCGACACCGCGCCGGTGGCCACTCAGGGCCCGGCGATCGAGCACCATCCGCGCTTTCCGCAGCGCGTGAACGCCGGCTTCATGCAGGTCGTCGACCGCACGCAGGTGCGCCTGCGCGTGTTCGAGCGCGGCGCCGGCGAAACGCTGGCCTGCGGCACCGGCGCCTGCGCCGCGGTGGTCGCGGGCATCCGGCTGGGCCGGCTCGACGCGCGGGTCGACGTGCAGACCCGCGGCGGGCTGCTCACCATCGAATGGGCCGGCGACGGCGCGCCGGTGCTGATGACCGGGCCCGCCGTCACCGTCTTCGAAGGCGAAATCGAAGTGCCATGAACAAATTCAACTCCAACGCCATGAACCCGATCACCGAAGACGACATCGCCAACTACCTCTCGAACACGCCGGACTTCTTCGAACGCCACGCGCAGCTGCTGGGCCAGGTGCAGCTCACCAGCCCGCACGGCAACCGCGCCGTGAGCCTGCAGGAGCGCCAGGCCGAGATGCTGCGCGAGAAGATCAAGGCGCTGGAGCACCGCGTGATGGACATGGTGCGCCACGGCACCGAGAACGTGGTCACGGCCGACCGGCTGCAGCGCTGGACGCGCGGCCTGCTGACCACGCGCGACCCGCGCGGGTTGCCCACGCAGATCGCCGAGCAGCTGCAGGCGCTGTTTCTGGTGCCGCAGACCGCGATCAAGGTCTGGGACTGCGACAGCGACTACCTCAACGAGCCGTACGCGCAGTGGGTCAGCGACGACGTGAAGGCCCTGGCCACCTCGCTGACGGCGCCCTACTGCGGCCTCAACGCCGGCTTCGAGGCCGCCAACTGGCTGGCCGAGCCGCGCGCCGCGGTGTCGATCGCGCTGATTCCGCTCAGGCCCGACGCCGAGTCGCCGGCCTTCGGCCTGCTGGTGCTGGCATCGCCCGACGCGCAGCGCTTCAACGCCGAGATGGGCACCGACTTCCTGGAGCGCATCGCCGAGCTGGCCTCGGGCGCGCTGTCGCGATTGAGGCCTTCGCCCTGATGCGCAAGCTCTGGCGCGTGGCGTTCGGCGCGCTGGGGGTCCTGCTGCTGGGCTACGCGGCCATCGCGATCACGATCTGGCTGCATGCGCTCGAGCTGCTGGGCCATCCGCCGCAGCGCGCGGCCGATGCAGCGCTGATTCTCGGCAACCGCGCCTACCGCGACGGCAAGCCCAATCCCTGCCTCACCGGCCGTGTCGATACCGGCATCTCGCTGGCGAAGGAGGGGCGCGTGAATCAGCTCGTGCTGTCCGGCGGCATCGACAAGGAAGACGGGCGCATCGAGGCCGAGGTGATGCAGCAACACGCGCGCGACGCCGGCTACACGGGCACACTGCTGCTGGAGCCCGTGTCGTCGACGACGCGCGAGAACCTCTCGATGTCGCGCGCCGTGCTGCAGGCAGCGGGCGTGAAGAGCGTGATCATCGTGTCCGAGCCCTATCACCTGTGGCGCGTCGAGCGCCTGGCGCGCGCCGCCGGCTTCGACCGGCTGTTCGACGTGCAGTACGCCGCGGCGCCGACCTCCTGCTGGCGCCGCTGGGGCATGCTCTTCAAGGGCGCGCTGCGCGAGCCCCTGGCCATCGTGAACAATACCGCCAATGGATACCTCCACTGAGGCGCAGGCCGCGACGCCGGCACTGGTCGAGAAATACCTCGAGCACGTGCGCGTGGAACGCCGGCTCGCCGCGCGCACCGTCGAGCTCTACGCCATCCATCTGAAGACCCTGGCCGAGAAGGCCCAGGCGGCCGGTCTCGCGCTCGACAAGGTCCAGACCGGCCACGTGCGGCGCTGGATGGCCCAGCTGCACGGCGCCGGCCGCGAATCGCGCGGCATCGCGCTGGTGCTCTCGTGCTGGCGCAGCTTCTACCGCTGGCTCGGCAACGAGGGGCTGGTGGGCTCGAATCCGGTGCAGGACGTTCATGCGCCCAAGGCGGCCCGGCCCCTGCCGAAGGCGCTCGCGGTCGATGAAGCCGTGCAGCTCGCCGACCTGCACGATGCCGATGCCGACCCCTGGGCCGAGGCGCGCGATCGGGCGATCGTCGAACTGCTCTACGGCTGCGGCCTGCGCGTCGCCGAGCTGACCGGCCTGGACGTGCGCGCCAGCAACACGGCGCGCGGCTGGGTCGACTTCGAGGCGCAGGAAGCCAGCGTGCTCGGCAAGGGCAGCAAGCGCCGCATCGTGCCGGTGGGCGCCAAGGCGGCCGAGGCACTCGCGGTCTGGCTCGCGGTGCGCGGCGAATGCAGCGCGCTCGAGGCCGCGCTCCTGCGCGATCCGGCAAGCGCCGCGGCGCTCTTCATCGGCCGCAACGGCCTGCGCTTCTCTTCACAGTCGGTTTGGAAGCAGCTGCGGGCCCGAAGCCTCAAGGCCGGCCTGGCCGCTCCAGTGCATCCGCACATGCTGCGCCATTCCTTCGCCAGCCACGTTCTGCAGTCCAGCAGCGACCTGCGCGCGGTGCAGGAACTGCTGGGCCATGCCAACATCACGACCACGCAGATCTACACGCGGCTGGATTTCCAGCACCTGGCCAAGGCCTACGACGCGGCGCATCCGCGCGCCAAGGCGCGCGAAGAAGAGCCCGCAACCAAGATCACCAAGAACCACAAATGAAAGTCCTGCGTCTGCGGCCCGGCAAGGAGCGCTCGCTGCAGCGCCGCCATCCATGGGTCTTCGAATCGGCGATCGCCAAGGGCGGCGGCGATGCGGGCGAGACGGTGCGCATCGAATCGGACGAGGGCAGGTTCCTCGCCTGGGCCGCATTCAGCCCGCATTCGAAGATCCGCGCCCGCGCCTGGAGCTTCGACGAGAAGCAGCGCATCGACGCGGCCTTCTTCGCGGCGCGGGTCGCGAGCGCGGTGGCGGCGCGGCAGCTCTTCGATTTGCAGAGCGACGGCGTGCGGCTGGTCCACGGCGAGGCCGACGGCCTGCCGGGCCTGATCGTCGACCGCTATGGCGACACGCTGGTGGCGCAGTTCCTGTCGGCCGGCGTCGAGCGCTGGAAAGAGGTGCTGGCCGATGCCTTGCTGGCTGCCACCGGTCTTGCAAAACTTTACGAACGCTCTGACGCGAGCGGCCGCGAGCGCGAGGGCCTCGCGCCCCAGACCGGCTGGCTGCGCGGCAGCGGCCCCACGGAGCTCACGATCCGCGAGCACGACTGGCAGCTCACGCTCGACATCGCGACCGGCCACAAGACCGGCTTCTACCTGGACCAGCGCGATAGCCGCCGGCGCTTTGCCGAACTGGCCCGGCACCGCCGGTTTCGCCGTGTGCTCAACTGCTTCTGCTACACCGGCGGCTTCACGGTCGCCGCGCTCGCGGGCCTCGCGGCGGCGGATGCGGTCGAGGGCGCCGAGCTGGTGTCCATCGATTCCTCGCTGCCGGCGCTGGAGCGCGCGCGTGCGCATGTCGCCTTGAACGGTTTCGAAGGCGCGCGCACCGAGTTCCTCGATGCCGACGTCAATGCCGCGCTGCGCCGCTTCATCGAGGAGGGCCGGGTGTTCGACGCCATCGTGCTAGATCCCCCCAAGTTCGCGCCCACCGTCGCCCACGCCGAGCGCGCCGCGCGGGCCTACAAGGACATCAACCGGCTGGCGCTCAAGCTGCTCGCGCCGGGCGGCGTGCTCTTGACTTTTTCCTGTTCGGGCGGCATCGGCGCCGACCTGTTCCACAAGATCGTGGCCGGTGCCGGCATCGATGCCGGCGTCGACGGCTACATCAGCGAGCGCCTGGGCGCCGCGCCGGACCACCCGATGACCATCGAGTTCCCCGAAGGCGAGTACCTCAAGGGCCTGGTGGTGGTGCGCAAGTAGCTTTTGCCCTTGCCGGAGCGCGGCCCGGAAGGCGTCGCTAAACTTTCCGCCTTTCCCCGATTCCACCCCGGAGCACTTCATGGCCCTCATTCCCGCCACCATCCTGACCGGCTTCCTCGGCTCGGGCAAGACGACCCTGCTCAAGCGCATCCTGAACGAGGCGCACGGGCAGAAGATCGCGGTGATCGAGAACGAGTTCGGCGAGGAGAACATCGACACCGATATCCTGGTCACCGAGTCGAAGGAGCAGATCGTGCAGATGAGCAACGGCTGCATCTGCTGCACCATCCGCGAGGACCTGCGCGAGGCGCTGCAGCTGCTGGCGGCCAAGAAGCGCAAGGGGCTGCTCGATTTCGACCGCGTGGTGATCGAGACCACCGGCCTGGCCGACCCTGGCCCGGTTGCCCAGACTTTCTTCATGGACGACGAGATCGCCGAGAGCTATTTGCTCGACTCGATCCTCACCTTGGTGGACGCCAAGCACGCGCCGCAGCAGCTCAACGACCGCCAGGAGGCGCGCCGCCAGGTCGGTTTTGCCGACCAGATCTTCATCAGCAAGAGCGACCTGGTCGCCGCCGATGAGACCGAGGCGCTGATCCACCGGCTGAAGCACATGAACCCGCGCGCCCCTCAGCAGAAGGTGCATTTCGGCGAGGTGCCGCTGAAAGACGTGTTCGACCTGCGCGGCTTCAACCTCAACGCCAAGCTGGACATCGACCCGGACTTCCTCAAGGAAGACGAGCACGAGCACCACGACCACGAACACGGCGAGGATTGCGACCATCCCTCGCACGCGCACGACGGCCACGGCCACCACCATCACCATGACGACGACGTGAAAAGCTTCGTCTACCGCGCCGACCGGCCCTTCGACCCGGCGCGGCTGGAGGACTTCCTGGGCGCCATCGTCAACATCTACGGCCCGCGCATGCTGCGCTACAAGGGCGTGCTCCACATGCAGGGCACCGAGCGCAAGGTGATCTTCCAGGGCGTGCACCAGCTGATGGGCAGCGACCTCGGTCCCGCCTGGGGCGCGGACGAAAAACGTATCAGTCGGATGGTGTTCATCGGCATCGATCTGCCGCGCGAAATCCTGGAGCAGGGCCTGGAGCAGTGCCTGGTTTGACCCGAGGGTCCGATCTCTCTATACAATCGCGCGCCTGTTCCGGGGGGCGCACTTGTCTTTTCTTGTAGGTATGTGTGACTTTCGGCATAGGACTGCGCACGTTTCTGGCCTGCTTTCGGGGGTATAACCCCGGGGTTCGCCACCGGCGAGCACCCTGACAACGTTCGTCGAAGGAGCCAGTCACCGTGAAGAAACCTGTCGCCAAAGCCAAGCCCGTGACCAAGCCGGCGGTCAAGAAGACACCGGCTGCCAAGAAGGCTGTGCCCGCGGCGAAGAAGGTTTCTCCGGTCAAGCCAGTCAAGTCTGCCGCGCCGTCGAAGGCCCCTGCCAAGAGCAAGACCACGACGGCAAGCGCAGGCGCTTCGTCAACCAAGGCGGCCGGCCCTCGTGCCGCCGCACATGCAGCATCACCGTCCTCCATGAAAAAAGCGGCTGCCGCCTCCACCCCCGCCACGGCGACACCTTCCATGACCACTCCGACCACCCCCACCAACACCCCTGCCGGCACGCCTGCCCCCGCACGCGGCGGACGCGTTTCGCGGCTGTCGCAGCTGACCGTGCCCTCCATGCCCCAGTCGGTGGCTTCCACCGCGGCCAAATCGAGCTTCGTCCAGATCACGACGAACCCGCTGGTGCCGCCGCCGCCCATCGCCGTCAAGAAGGATCCGAAGCTGGCCAACAACTGGAAGAGCAAGCCGGCCCACGAACTCACCGATGCCGAGGTGATCGCGATGCCGGATTCGGAGTACATGAACGAGAAGCAGATGGCGTTCTTCCGTCTCAAGCTGCAGGAGCTCAAGCGCGGCATTCTCGAGAATGCCGGCGAGACGACCGAGCATCTGCGCGAGGACACGGTGGTCGTGCCCGACCCGGCCGACCGCGCCACCATCGAGGAAGAGCACGCGCTCGAGCTGCGCACCCGCGACCGCGAGCGCAAGCTGCTCAAGAAGATCGAGCAGTCGATCCAGCGCATCGACGCGGGCGACTACGGCTATTGCGACGAGACCGGCGAGCCGATCGGCGTCGGCCGCCTGCTGGCCCGGCCGACCGCCACGCTGTCGCTCGAGGCGCAGCAACGCCGCGAGCTGAAGCAGAAGATGTTCGGCGATTGACATGGCCCCCTGGCTTGCCACTTCGTGTGCTTCGCCACCCCCCGAGCGGGAGGCGCGGCCCGCCTTGGGGCGGCCCGGCGGCGGCCGCATGCCCTTGGTGAGTTGATTTTGCTGTTGTGATCTAGAGATATGGCCAAGGAAGATTCCGGTCGCTTGCTGTCGAAGGTCGCGAAGTTCGTTCGCAATCCGCTCAAGGATTGGTCCGAGCTTGATGCCGAGGAGTCGTCGCAGCTCGAGAACGGCTACAGCCGCGAGATGCTCAAGGAAATGATCGAGCGGCGCCAGCGCAACGACTTCGTGCGCCGCCGCGAGTTCGACATGCTGCGCAAGTTGCGCCAGCGCGAGGCGGCCGGCGGCCGGGATGCGGCGGCCACGCCGTCCTCCTTCAATATCAGCAGCACCTCGGGCAAGACCGAAGGCCGGGCGCTCACGCTCAAGAAGATCGACGAGATCGAAGAGCAGATGTCGCAGCAATGGTGGAAGAACCGCGGGCCCGGCTCTGCAGCCGGCGCCGACGGCGCGGCTTCCCCCGATATGGCCGCCCAGCATGCGCGCGCCTATGCCGACACTGTGCCCGGCGTGCCGCCGCCCCCCGGGGCGGCAGGGCAGCAGGGCGCACGTTCCGTCTACGACGGCAGCATCGAGGAAGCCGCCATCCGCTTTGCCCACGGCGATGATGCCGGTGCCGAAGCCATCCTGCTGCAGACGCTCGCGCCGGACAGCCCGAGCGTCGAGCACGACGACACGTGGCTCGCCTTGCTCGACCTCTATCGAGCCACCGGCGATGCCGACAAGTTCGAGGCCGCCGGCATTCGCTTTGCGCAGCACATGAAGCGCCCTGCGCCCGAATGGATTTCGCTGCGGGCACTGGCGCGCAATGCCCAGGTCTCGGCGGCCGCCGAAATCGAATCGGCGCCGAGGGCGGCACCGGTCGGCGGCGCCGACTGGGCGAGCCCCGCCAAACTGACGCGCGAAAGCCTGCTCGGCCTCACCCGCGCGCTGGCCGCGGCCGGTGCGTCGTGGAAGCTCGACTGGAATGCGCTCGACGCCATCGAAGCCGATGCGGCCGGACCGCTGCGCGCCTTGTTCAACCACTGGGCGGATTCGGCGGTGCAACTGCGCTTTGCCGGCAGTGATCGCCTGCTGATCGTGCTCACCGAGGCCACGCCCGTCAACGACCGCCAGGTCGATGCGGTCTGGTGGCAGCTGCACATGGCCGCATTGCGCGTCATGCACCGGGCCGACGAATTCGAACTGCTGGCGCTGAACTATTGCATCACCTACGAGGTGTCGCCGCCGCCCTGGGAAGACCCGAAGGGCGATTTCGGCGAGCTCGAGGCCCAGCCGCTAGGGCCAAGCCCAGAGGCCTCCGGATTCGCGATCTCGGCCATCGACGACGAGCCCGGCGACGACCTGGCCCCGGGCCCCGTCGGCCACACCGCGCTGGCAGGGGAACTGGTGGGCGAGTCGCTCTCGACCTGGGAGCGCCTCGATGCGGAGCTGGTCGGCGCACCGAACTTGTCGGTGTCCTGCGCGGCGCTGGTGCGCATCGATTTCGTGGCGGCCGGCACGCTCCTGAACTGGGTCACCGCCCGCGATGCGCGCGAACAGCGCGTAAGCTTCGTGGATGCGCATCGCCTGATCGCGGCCTTCTTCGGCGTGATCGGCATCGCCGACCACGCCGAAGTCGCAGTCAGAACGAACTAGGCCCCCGGCTTTTCACTTCGCTTCGCTGCGTGTAATTCTCCACCCCCCGAGGGGGCGGCTCGGCGGCCTTGGAGCGGCCCGGCGGCGGCCGATATAGTCTCTCAAGCTCACGAGGGCACTACGCTTATTCGGCTTGCATTCGCGCCAGCCATCGCCATATTGCTTCGATGGAACAATTTCACGGAACCACGATCATCAGCGTGCGCCGCAAGACCCCGAACGGCGACCAGGTCGCGATCGGCGGCGACGGCCAGGTCACCCTCGGCAACATCGTCATCAAGGGCAGTGCGCGCAAGGTGCGCCGGCTCTATCACGGCAAGGTGCTCGCCGGCTTCGCCGGCGCGACCGCCGATGCCTTCACCCTCTTCGAGCGCTTCGAGGCCAAGCTCGAGAAGCATCAGGGTCACCTGGCGCGCGCCGCCATCGAGCTCACCAAGGACTGGCGAACCGACCGCGTGCTGCGCCGTCTCGAGGCGATGCTCGCGGTCGCCGACGCCACCACTTCGCTGATCATCACCGGCAACGGCGACGTGCTCGAGCCCGAGAACGGCATCATCGCGATCGGTTCCGGCGGCGCCTATGCGCAGGCTGCTGCCAAGGCGCTGGTCGACCACACCGAGATGAGCGCCGCCGACATCGTCAAGAAATCGCTCGAAATCGCGGGCGAACTCTGCATCTACACCAACATGCATCACACGGTTGAATCCCTGTGAGGCCGGATCGAGCGAATCAATGTCCATGACCCCCCAGGAAATCGTTTCCGAACTCGACCACCACATCGTCGGCCAGCCCGACGCCAAGCGCGCGGTGGCGATCGCGCTGCGCAACCGCTGGCGCCGCCAGCAGGTCGAGGAAAAGCTGCGCGCCGAGATCACGCCCAAGAACATCCTCATGATCGGCCCCACGGGCGTGGGCAAGACCGAGATCGCGCGCCGGCTTGCGCGCCTGGCCGATGCGCCCTTCATCAAGGTCGAGGCGACCAAGTTCACCGAGGTCGGCTACGTCGGCAAGGACGTCGATTCGATCATTCGCGACCTGGCCGAAATCGCCGTCAAGCAGACGCGCGAGAGCGAGAGCGCCAAGGTGCGCATGCGCGCCGAGGACGGCGCGGAAGAGCGCATCCTCGACGTGCTGCTGCCGCCGGCGCGCACGCCCGAAGGCGCCGCCCCAGACAACAGCGGCAACGCCACGCGGCAAGCCTTCCGCAAGAAGCTGCGCGAGCACCAACTCGACGACAAGGAGATCGAGATCGACTTGGCCGAGCAGCGCGCGCCGCTCGAGATCATGGGCCCTGCCGGCATGGAGGACATGACCGAGCAGCTGCGCGGCATGTTCGGCCAGCTGAGCCAGGGCAAGCGCAAGACGCGCAAGCTCAAGGTCGGCGAGGCGATGCGCTTGCTGATCGACGAGGAGGCGGCCAAGCTGGTCAATGAGGACGAGATCCGCACGCAGGCGATCCACAACGCCGAGCAGAATGGCATCGTCTTCATCGACGAGATCGACAAGGTCGCCACGCGCACCGATGCGCAGGGCGCCGACGTCTCGCGCCAGGGCGTGCAGCGCGACCTGCTGCCTCTGGTCGAAGGCACGGCGGTGAGCACCAAGTACGGCGTGGTGCGCACCGACCACATCCTTTTCATCGCGAGCGGCGCCTTCCACCTGAGCAAGCCCAGCGACCTGATCCCTGAGCTGCAGGGCCGCTTCCCGATCCGCGTCGAGCTGCAGTCGCTGTCGGTGTCGGATTTCGAGAGCATCCTGACCCAGACCCAGGCTTCGCTGGTCAAGCAGTACCAGGCCCTGCTGGCGACCGAGGGCGTGACGCTGGAATTCGCGCCGGACAGCATCACGCGGCTGGCGAGCATCGCCTACGATGTCAACGAGCGCACCGAGAACATCGGCGCGCGGCGACTGTCGACCGTGATGGAGCGGCTGCTCGACGAAGTGAGCTTCGACGCCACCAAGCTCGAAGGCCAGTCGATCTTGATTGACGCCGCCTACGTGGATGCACGCCTCTCGGCACTAAGTCACGACGAAGACCTCTCTCGATTCATCCTCTGATCGGCGTGTTTCACCTGTACGGTTCACGCATCACATTCATTGCGTGAGCTAAGTGCTTCATCTGCAACGAAATTCGGTGTTCCTGCAATTGCAAAAACACCGCTAAGTCGTTGATTCCATTACAAAAAATACCCGCGACGGCCCGTTGCGCGCTAAGCGTTTCCTGCTACAGTGCAAAAAAGTGCAGTTAAGTGGGAAAAAGTGTCGAGCGGTGCCTCTTTTGGGTGCGCGACACCTCCCACCACAGGGGTTTGTGGTCGTGTTTCAAGGCGCTTCATCGCTCAGTCTGGATGCCAAGGGGCGGCTCTCCGTGCCGACCCGGCATCGTGACGTCCTGAGCGCGACCGCGGCCGGCCAGCTCACGATCACCAAGCATCCGCACGGATGCCTGATGCTGTTCCCTCGTCCCGAGTGGGAGAAATTCCGCGAGCGCATCGCTGCGCTCCCGATGTCGGCACAGTGGTGGAAGCGCGTCTTCCTGGGCAATGCAATGGACGTCGAAATGGACGGCACCGGCCGTGTGCTGATCTCGCCCGAGCTGCGCTCGGCGGCGGGCATCACGCGCGACGTCCTGCTGCTCGGGATGGGCAACAACTTCGAGCTCTGGGACAAGGCCACCTACGACGCCAAGGAGGCCGAGGCCACCCAGGGCGAGATGCCCGACGTTTTCCAGGACTTTTCGTTCTGAGGCCGGCCGTGGAACAGGCATGGACCCATACGACCGTGCTGTTGAAGGAAGCGGTGGAAGCCCTCCTTCCCGATGCGTCGCGGGCCTCCGGCACCTACGTGGATGCTACCTTCGGGCGCGGCGGCCATTCGCGCGCCATCCTCGAGAGGCTGGCGCCGGCCGGCCGGCTGATCGCGTACGACAAGGACGCGGAAGCGGTGGCCGAAGCAGCGCGCATCGAGGATGCGCGTTTTTCCATCCGGCACCAGGGTTTCAAGGACGTGGGGGAACTCCCGCCGGCGAGTGTGGCCGGCCTGCTGATGGACCTCGGCATCAGCTCCCCCCAGATCGACAACCCCGCACGGGGTTTTTCTTTTCGTTTCGACGGCCCGCTCGACATGCGCATGGACACCACGCGCGGCGAGAGCGTGGCCGAATGGCTGGCGACGGCCGAACCACAGCAGATGGCGGAGGTGATTCGTGACTATGGCGAGGAACGGTTTGCTGTTCAGATTGCAAAGGCGATTGCAGCTCGCCGACAAGAACGGGGCCCAATTTCAACCACCGCCGAGCTGGCCGAGCTCGTGGCTGGCGCGGTCAAAACCCGCGAGCCGGGCCAGAACCCTGCAACGCGCACATTTCAGGCTCTTCGGATTTTCATCAACGCCGAGCTTGAAGAGCTGCAACAGGCGCTAGAAGCGAGCCTTACCGTGTTGCAACCCCAAGGCCGGCTCGCGGTGATCAGCTTCCACTCGCTGGAAGACCGCATCGTGAAGCAGTTCATCGCCAGGCATTCGCGCGAGGTCTACGACCGCCGCGCGCCCTTTGCTGCACCGAAGGCGATGAAGCTCAAGGCACTGGGACGCGTCAAGCCGTCGAAGGCCGAGGTGGACGGCAACCCGCGCGCGCGCAGCGCGATCCTGCGCGTCGCCGAGCGCACGCAAGTCTGAACATGACGCGCCTCAACCTGCTCCTGCTCATGGCCGTACTGGCCTCGGCGATCTACCTGGTGCACACGCAGTACCTGTCGCGCCAGCTGTTCACCGAGCTGCATCGCACGCAGAGCGAGGCGCGCCGGCTCGAGCTCGAGCACGACCGGCTGCAGGTCGAGAAGCGCGCGCAGGCGACGCCGCTGCGGGTCGAGAAGCTGGCCAAGGAGCAGCTCAGGATGCGCACCACCACGCCGGCCATCACGCAGTACGTGCGGCAGGACGGCACCGTGATCCCGGCGGTCGCTGCACCGGAACCGGCGCCGGCCGCCTCGGCGCCGCGCGCGGCTGCCCGCAGGAGCGCCCCATGAGCCGGCGCAGCGTGCAATACACGACCAGCCCGCTGCTCGCGAGCAAGACTCCGGTCTGGCGCAGCAAGTTCATCGTGGCCGGCATCGCCTTCGGCTTCCTGGTGCTGGCCGGCCGCGCGGCCTACGTGCAGGTGATCGGCAACGACTTCTTCCAGCGCCAGGGCGAGGTGCGCTTCACGCGCACGCTGGAGCTGCCGGCCAACCGCGGCCGCATCCTCGATCGCAACGGGCTGCTGCTCGCCTCCAGCGTGGTGGCGCCCAGCATTTGGGCGATTCCGGAGGACGTCGAGCGCGACGACCCGGAAGTCAAGGCCAAGCTCAGGCAGGTCGCGAAGCTGCTGGAGATGACGCAGAAGGACTTCGACAAGAAGCTGGAGGACGAGGACAAGACCTTCGTCTGGATCAAGCGCCAGGTCGACGAGCCGATTGCCAAGCGCATCGCGGAACTCAACATCAAGGGCATCTACCAGCGCAAGGAATACAAGCGCCAGTACCCCGAGGGCGAAGCCGCCGCGCACGTGGTGGGCTTCACCAATGTCGAGGACAACGGCCAGGAGGGCATCGAGCTCGCGTTCAACAAGGAGCTGGCCGGCAGGGCGGGTGCGCGCCGCGTCATCAAGGACCGGCTCGGTCGCGTGGTCGAGGGCGTGGGCGAGCAGATCCCGCCGGTCGACGGCCGCGACATCCAGCTCAGCGTCGACAGCAAGGTGCAGTTCTTCGCCTACCAGAAGCTGCGCGACGCCGTCACGGCCAACAAGGCCAAGGCCGGCAGCGTGGTGGTGCTCGATGCCGTCACCGGCGAAGTGCTGGCGTTGGCCAACTACCCGAGCTACGTGCCCGACAAGCGGCAGAACCTCACCGGCGAGCAGCTGCGCAACCGCGCCCTCACCGACACCTTCGAGCCCGGCTCGACGATGAAGCCGATCACCGTCGCGATGGCGCTCGAGGCCGGCCGCATCAAGCCGCAGACGCTGATCGAAACCGGGCCCGGGCGCTTCAGCATCGGCGGCTTCACCATCAGCGACACCCACAACTACGGCACGCTCACGGTCGAGGGCGTGATCCAGAAGTCGAGCAACGTCGGCGCGCTGAAGATCGCGCAGAAGATGAGCCCGCACGAGATGTGGGACACCTACACGGCGCTCGGCTATGGCCAGAAGCCGCAGTTGCAGTTTCCGGGCGCGGTGACGGGGCGCCTGCGGCCCTGGAAGAGCTGGCGTCCCGTAGAGCAGGCCACCATGTCCTACGGCTACGGCCTGTCGGCCTCGCTGTTCCAGATGGCGCATTCGTACACCTCCTTCGCGCACGACGGGCAGCTCATTCCGGCGACCATCCTCAAGAGCCCCGATCCGGCGGTGGGCGTGAAGGTGTTCTCGCCGCAGAACGCGCTCGCGGTGCGCAAGATGCTGCAGATGGCGGCCGGCCCCGGCGGCACCGGCCAGCGCGCGCAGACCATCGGCTACTCGGTGGGCGGCAAGTCCGGCACCGCGCACAAGCAGGTCGGCAAGGGTTATGCGAGCAACAAGTACCGCTCGTGGTTCACCGGCATGGCGCCGATCGAGAAGCCGCGCATCATCGTGGCGGTGATGATCGACGAGCCGAGCGCCGGCCAGTATTTCGGCGGCCTGGTGGCGGCGCCGGTGTTCAGCGAGGTCGTCCAGCAGACGCTGCGCATGATGAACGTCCCGCCCGACATGGCAGTCAAACCGCTGGTCGTGACCAACGGCGTGGAAGAGAGCTTCTGATGCTGACGCTCCATACCCCCCTCGAAGCCGCGGACTGGCTCAAGGCCCGCGTGCGCGGCGCGCTGCATGCCGACAGCCGGCCGATCGGCGCGGGCGACGGGTTCGTCGCCTGGCCCGGCGCGGCCACCGACGGCCGGCACCATGTCGCGGCCGCGCTGGCGCAGGGCGCCGCGGCCTGCCTGGTCGAGGCCGAGGGCGTCGAGGTCTTCGGCTTCGAAGGCGATGCCATCGCGCTCTACGCCGGCCTCAAGGCTGCGACCGGACCGATCGCGGCGGCCTATCACGACGATCCTTCGACGCGGCTCGACGTGCTCGCGGTCACCGGCACCAACGGCAAGACCTCCACCGCCTGGTGGCTGGCGCAGGCGCTCGCGGGGCGCTCGCCCTGCGCCGTGATGGGCACCCTCGGCATCGGCGTGCCGCCGGACCTGAGCTACACCGGTCTGACCACGCCCGACCCGGTGATGCTGCAGCGCGAGCTGCGCAACTACGCGGACCGCGGCTTCGGCGCCTGCGCGATCGAGGCCTCCTCGATCGGCATCGCGGAACGCCGGCTCGACGGCACCCGGATCGCTGTCGCGGTGTTCACCAACTTCACGCAGGACCATCTCGACTACCACGGCAGCATGGACGCCTACTGGCAGGCCAAGGCCGAGCTGTTCCGCTGGCCCGGCCTGCGAGCCGCGGTGGTCAACATCGACGACGTGCACGGCGCCAGCCTGGTCGCGAACCTGGTCGAGCGCGGCGTCGGCGCGCTGGACGTGTGGACCGTGTCGGCCGCCGGCGCGCCGGCTCGCCTGCGGGCCACGGAGATCGGCTACGACGCGCAGGGCCTGCAGTTCTCGGTGTTCGAGCAAGGCGTGCCGGCCGAACACCTGAAGACGCAGCTGATCGGCCAGTACAACGTCGCGAACCTGCTGGGCGTGCTGGGAACGCTGCGCGCACTCGGGCTGTCGCTGAAGGAGGCGGTGGCGGCCTGCGCGCGGCTCGACAGCGTGCCGGGCCGCATGGAGCGCGTCGCCGTCGACGGCCAGCCGCTGGCGGTGGTCGACTACGCGCACACGCCCGACGCGCTCGACAAGGCGCTCGCCGGCCTGCGCCCGCTGGCGCGGCAGCGCGGCGGGCAGCTCTGGTGCATGTTCGGGTGCGGCGGCGATCGCGACACCGCCAAGCGGCCCATGATGGCCGCGGTGGCCGAGAAGCAGGCCGACCGCGTGGTCGTGACCAGCGACAACCCGCGCAGCGAGAAGCCCAGCGCCATCATCAGCCAGATCCTGCTGGGCCTGGCGCGTCCCGAGGCGGCCCAGGTCGAGCCCGACCGCGCGAAGGCGATCCGGGAGACGCTGGCCCAGGCCGCGCCTGACGACGTGGTGCTCTTGGCCGGCCGCGGCCACGAGGCCTGGCAGGAGATCGCGGGCGAGCGCATAGCGTTTTCCGATCGAGCGCATGCGATCGATGCCTTGACGTTGAGGAGTGGCGCATGAGCGAGTCTCATCAGCCGGGAGCACCCATGATGTCCCTTGGCCAGGCGCAGGCCTGGATTCCGGGCGCGCGCCTGGTCGGCGATCCCGCCACGCCCATCTCGCGCGTGCACACCGATACGCGCACGCTGGCGGCCGGCGACCTGTTCGTCGCGCTGAAAGGCGAGCGCTTCGATGCCAACGATTTCCTGGCCGATGCGCGTGCGCGCGGCGCTGCCGCGGCGATCGCGCACCGCGGACTCGCGGCCGCCGGGCTGCCGGGGCTCGAGGTGCCCGACACGCTGGCCGCGCTCGGCGCCCTGGCCGCGGGCTGGCGTGCGCAGTTCGAGCTGCCGCTGATTGCGGTCACCGGCAGCAACGGCAAGACCACCGTCACGCAGATGATCGCGTCGATCCTGCGCGCCACCGGCGAAGGGCGCGCGCTCGCCACCGCCGGCAACTACAACAACGAGATCGGCGTGCCGCTGACGCTGCTGCGCCTGCGCGAACAGCACCAGCTCGCGGTGGTTGAGCTCGGCATGAATCATCCGGGCGAGATCGCTCGGCTGGCCGCGATCGCGCGCCCCACCATCGCGCTGGTCAACAACGCGCAGCGCGAGCACCTGGAATTCATGGCCAGCGTCGACGCGGTGGCGCGCGAGAACGGCGCCGCGATCAGCGCGCTGCCGGACAGCGGCACCGCCGTGTTCCCCTACGGCGACGCCTTCACCGCGCTGTGGAACGAAATGGCGCACGAGGGTGCCTCGCGCCGCTGCCTGAGCTTCGGCGAGCGCGCCGATGCGGACATCGCGCTGGCCGACGCGCAATGGCAGGGCGGTGCCTGGCGCTTCGAGGCGCGCACGCCGCTCGGCGACGTCAAGTCCACGTTGCGGATCGCCGGCCGGCACAACGTGGTGAACGCGCTGGCCGCAGTGGCCTGCTCGCTCGCCAGCGGCGTGTCGCTCGAGAAGATCGCCGAGGGGCTGGCCGCGTTCGAGCCGGTCAAGGGACGCTCGAAGGCCGCCGAACTGCGCTTTGCGGGCCGGCACGCGCTCACGCTGGTCGACGACAGCTACAACGCCAACCCCGACTCGGTGCGCGCCGCGATCGATGTGCTCGGCGGCCTGCCGGGCCCGCGGCTGCTGGTTCTGGGCGACATGGGCGAGGTCGGCGACCAGGGACCGCAGTTCCACGCCGAGGTCGGTGCCTGGGCGAGCCAGCGCGGCATCGAGACTTTTTTTGCGCTCGGCCGCGAATCGGCGCACGGCGTCGCGGCCTTCAAGGCCGCCGGCGGCGCCGAGGCCCGGCATTTCGACGACATCGCAGCCCTCAACGCGGCGGTGCTGGCGCGGTTGCCGCACACGGCCAGCGTGCTGGTCAAGGGTTCGCGCTTCATGAAGATGGAACGCGTGGTGCAGGCCGTCGCGGCGGCTGCCGAAGAACAACAAGACAAGGAGGGCAGCCAATGAACGCGGCCTGCACATCATGCTAGTGAGCCTCGCCCTGTGGCTGCAGACGCTCTCGCCGGAGTTCGGCTTCCTGCGCGTCTTCCAGTACCTGACCTTCCGCGCGCTGATGGCGGCGCTGACCGCGCTGCTGGTCGGCCTGTTGGCCGGGCCCTACGTGATCCGCCGCCTTGCCGCGCTCAAGATCGGCCAGCCGATACGCGGTTACGGCATGGAGACGCACCTGACCAAGAGCGGCACGCCCACCATGGGCGGCGTGCTGGTGCTGTTCTCGATCGCCCTCGCGACGCTGCTGTGGTTCGACCCGTCGAACCGCTTCGTCTGGATCGTGCTGTGGGTCACGCTGGGCTTTGGCGCCATCGGCTGGGTCGACGACTGGCGCAAGGTGGTGCGCAAGGACCCGGAAGGCATGCGTTCGCGCGAGAAGTACTTCTGGCAATCGGTGGTCGGGCTGGTCGCGGGCTTCTACCTGCTGTTCAGCATCTCCGAAAGCTCCAACTGGCGCGTGCTCGAACTGTTCTACAGCTGGGTCGGTTCGGGCTTCGATCTCGACTTCCCGCCCAAGATCAATCTGCTGGTGCCCTTCTTCAAGGAAGTGAGCTACCCGCTCGGTGGCATCGGCTTCGTGATCCTGACCTACCTCGTCATCGTCGGCGCCAGCAATGCGGTGAACCTGACCGACGGCCTCGACGGCCTGGCCATCATGCCGGTGGTGATGGTCGGCTCCGCGCTGGGCGTGTTCGCCTACGTGACCGGCAGCGCGGTCTATTCCAAGTACCTGCTGTTCCCGCACATCCCGGGCTCGGGCGAACTGCTGGTGTTCTGCTCGGCCATGGCCGGCGCCGGGCTCGCCTTCCTCTGGTTCAACACCCACCCGGCGCAGGTCTTCATGGGCGACGTGGGCGCGCTGGCGCTGGGCGGCGCGCTCGGCACCATCGCGGTCATCGTGCGCCAGGAGATCGTGTTCTTCGTCATGGGCGGCATCTTCGTGGTCGAGGCGATCTCGGTGATGGCGCAGGTGACCTACTTCAAGTACACCAAGAAGCGCTTCGGCGAGGGCCGCCGCGTGCTCAAGATGGCGCCCTTGCACCACCACTTCGAGAAGAGCGGCTGGCGCGAGACGCAGGTCGTGGTGCGTTTCTGGATCATCACCATGCTGTTGTGCCTGGTGGGCCTTTCCACATTGAAGCTGCGGTAGGACACATGCGGCATCTTCAAGACCAACACGTGCTGATCCTGGGCCTGGGCGCCTCGGGCCTGGCGATGGCGCGCTGGTGCGCGCGCCACGGCGCGACGGTCACCGTGGCCGACACGCGCGAGGTGCCGCCGCAGCGCGATGCGCTGCTTGCCGAACTGCCCGAGGCGGTTTTCGTCGGCGGCCCGTTCTCGGCCGCGTTGGTCGAGGGAACCTCGGTGCGTGCGGTCTACCGCTCGCCGGGGCTGTCGCCGGCCTCGATCGCGGTGGTGGTCGACGCGGCGCGCGCCATGGGCCTGCCCGTGGGCGGCGAGCTCGATCTGTTCGCGCGCGCGCTGGCAGACCTGCGCGCGGTCGAGACCGTCGAAGAAGTCGTCGACATGCCGGTCGAGGGGGCGGCGTCCCAGGACGTGCAGCCGGTCGACGAGGCGCCATCCGCTCCCATCGAGGAGGACGACGACGACGCCGAAGCGCCCACCCCCATCCTCGTGCCTGTCCCGCCGGCGCCCAAGGGCTACACCCCGGCGCTGCTGGCCGTGACCGGCACCAACGGCAAGACCACGGTCACCGCGCTCGCGGGCCAACTGGTGGAACGCGCCGGCAAGACGGTCGCGGTGGCCGGCAACATCGGCCCGACCCTGCTCGACACGCTGGCCGCGCACATCGACGCCGGCACGCTGCCCGAGGTGTGGGTGCTCGAGCTCTCGAGCTTCCAGCTCGACGGCGTGCAGGGCTTCGAGCCGACCGCGGCCGCGGTGCTCAACCTGACGCAGGACCACCTCGACTGGCATGGCGACATGGCTTCTTACGCCGCGGCCAAGGCGCGCATCTTCGGCACCAGCGGCACGATGGTGCTCAACCGCGAGGATGACGCGGTGATGGCGATGCGGCCGGCGCCGGTCAAGCTGGCCAAGGGGCAGGCGCCGCGCAGCATCGTCACCTTCGGCGCCGGCATGCCGCTGCGTCCCGGCGACTACGGGCTCGAACGGTTGAATGGAATGCCCTGGCTGGTGCGCGCGCTGGAAGCCGACGAGACGCAGAAGCGCAAGCGCGGCGCCGCGGCTGAAGAGGAAGAGATCCATATCCAGCGCCTGATGCCGGCCGATGCGCTGCGCATCCGCGGCCGGCACAACGCCCTCAACGCGCTGGCGGCGCTCGCGCTCGCCACCGCGGCCGGCTGCCAGCTCGCGCCCATGCTCTACGGCCTGCGCGAATACCGCGGCGAGCCGCACCGGGTCGAGCCGGTTGCGATCGTCGACGAGGTCGAGTACTTCGACGACAGCAAGGGCACCAACGTGGGCGCGACGGTCGCGGCCCTGATCGGGCTGGGCGAAGAGCGCCGTCTGGTCGTGATCCTCGGCGGCGAGGGCAAGGGCCAGGACTTCACGCCGCTCGCGGCGCCGGTGCGCCAGTACGCGCGCGCCGTGGTGCTGATCGGCCGCGACGCGCCGCTGATCGAAGCCGCGCTGGGATCGACCGGCGTGCCGCTGCTCGCGGCCGCCTCGCTGCCCGAAGCCGTGACGCTGGCTGCGGGCCGCGCGCACCCCGGCGATGCTGTGCTGCTGTCGCCGGCCTGTGCGAGCTTCGACATGTTCAAGGACTATGCGCACCGCGCGGCGGTGTTCTGCGACGCGGTGCAGGAGCTCGCCGAGTCGCCGCGCAGCGCGGAGGGCACGGAATGAGCACGTCCGCCGCAGCCACGCCGAACAAGACCAGCCGCTTCGCCGGCTGGTTCGGCCGCGCCACGAGCGGCGTCGACGCGCTGCCCATGCACCTGCCGGTGCGCCTCGGCAATGCCGGCATGACACAGACCAAGGCGGCGCCGGTGCGCGTGCTGGGCTTCGACCAGGCGCTGGTCTGGGTCACGGTCGCATTGCTGGCCTGGGGCCTGGTGATGGTCTACTCGGCCTCGATCGCGCTGCCGGACAACCCGCGCTTCGCGCGCCAGGGCTACGGGCCGGCCTTCTTCCTCACGCGCCATGCGGCTTCGGTGGCGATCGCCTTCATCGCCGCACTGCTGGCCTTCCAGATCCCGATGGCGGCCTGGGAGCGCGCGGCGCCCTGGCTCTTCGTGGCCTCGCTGCTGCTGCTGGTGGCGGTGCTGATTCCGCACATCGGCATCAACGTCAACGGCGCGCGCCGCTGGCTGCCGATGGGCTTCATGCGCTTCCAGCCCTCGGAGCTGGCCAAGCTCGCGATGATCCTCTACGCCGCCAGCTACATGGTGCGCAAGATGGAGATCAAGGAACGCTTCTTCCGCGCCGTGCTGCCGATGGGCATCGCGGTGGTGGTGGTCGGCATGCTGGTGATGGCGGAGCCCGACATGGGCGCTTTCATGGTGATCGCGGTGATCGCGATGGGCATCCTGTTCCTCGGCGGCGTCAACGCGCGCATGTTCTTCGTGATCGCCGCGCTGGTGGTGGTCGCCTTCGGCGCCATCGTGGCCACCAGTCCGTGGCGGCGCGAGCGCATCTTCGCCTACCTCGATCCATGGAGCGAAGAGCACGCGCTGGGCAAGGGCTACCAGCTGTCGCACTCGCTGATCGCGATCGGGCGCGGCGAGATCTTCGGCGTCGGCCTGGGCGGCAGCGTCGAGAAGCTGCACTGGCTGCCCGAGGCGCACACCGACTTCCTGCTTGCGGTGATCGGCGAGGAGTTCGGCCTGGTCGGCGTCCTGCTGGCGATCGGCCTCTTCCTCTGGCTGACGCGTCGCATCATGCACATCGGCCGCCAGGCGATCGCGCTCGACCGCGTGTTCTCCGGCCTGGTGGCGCAGGGCGTCGGCATCTGGATCGGCTTCCAGGCCTTCATCAACATGGGCGTGAACCTCGGCGCGCTGCCGACCAAGGGACTGACCTTGCCGCTGATGAGCTTCGGCGGCTCGGCCATCCTGATGAACGTGGTCGCGCTCGCGATCGTGCTGCGCATCGACTACGAGAACAGAGTTCTCATGCGCGGAGGCCGCGTATGAGCCGCACCGCGCTCGTGATGGCCGGCGGCACCGGCGGGCACATCTTCCCGGGGCTGGCCGTCGCCGAAGCCCTGCGCGATCGCGGCTGGCGCGTGCACTGGCTGGGCGCGCCCGGCAGCATGGAAGAGAAGCTCGTGCCGCCGCGCGGCTTCGCCTTCGAGCCGGTGCAGTTCGGCGGCGTGCGCGGCAAGGGGCCGGTCACGCTGTTCCTGCTGCCGATGCGCCTCTTGCGCGCCTTCCTGCAGAGCATCGCCGTCGTTCGCCGCGTCAAGCCCGATGTGGTCGTCGGCCTCGGCGGCTACATCACCTTTCCCGGCGGCATGATGAGCGTGCTGCTCAACAAGCCGCTGGTGCTGCACGAGCAGAACTCGGTCGCCGGGCTTGCCAACAAG
This sequence comes from Variovorax sp. Soil_C_33, assembly GCF_057656935.1. NCBI lineage: Bacteria > Pseudomonadati > Pseudomonadota > Betaproteobacteria > Burkholderiales > Comamonadaceae > Variovorax > Variovorax sp. Soil_C_33. The sequence goes on along the minus strand of NZ_JBDGJK010000008.1, from coordinate 103,583 downwards.
GTGCTTGCCAGCGTGGCGGACCGCGTCTTCACCGCTTTCCCGAACGTGATGAAGAAGGCCCAGTGGATCGGCAACCCGCTGCGCGCGGCCTTCACCTCGCAGCCGCATCCGGCCGTGCGCTTCAACGGGCGCAGCGGTCCGCTCAAGCTGCTGGTGGTCGGCGGCAGCCTGGGCGCGAAGGCGCTCAACGCCGTGGTGCCGAAGGCGCTTGCGCGCATCGCAGCCGAGCAGCGCCCGACGGTCACGCACCAGAGCGGCGCCAAGCAGATCGACGAACTGCGCGCCAACTATGCGGCCGCCGGCGTCGAGGGCGAGCTCACCCCTTTCATCGAAGACACCGCCAGCGCCTACGCCGATGCCGACCTGATCGTCGCGCGCGCCGGCGCGAGCACCGTCACCGAAATCGCGGCCGTCGGCGCAGCTGCGCTGTTCGTGCCTTTCCCATCCGCCGTGGACGACCACCAGACCACCAATGCCCGCTTCCTTGTCGACGCGGGCGGCGGCTGGCTCGTTCAACAAACCGAATTGACTCCCGAATTGCTGGCCGATTTGCTACAGAAAACCGGGCGCCCTGCGCTCATGGAACGCGCCGTGAAGGCCAAGACGATGCAGAAAACCGAGGCGGTCGACGTGCTCGTGCAGGCCTGTGAGGAGCTTGTCAAATGAAGCACGCGATCCGTCATATCCACTTCGTCGGTATCGGCGGCTCGGGCATGAGCGGCATCGCCGAGGTGCTGTTCAATCTGGGCTACAGGATCACCGGTTCCGACCTGGCCGACAGCGCGACGCTCAAGCGGCTCGCGGGCCTGGGCATCGCCACCTTCGTGGGCCACGACGCGGCGAACATCGCGGGCGCCGACGCGGTCGTGACTTCCACCGCCGTGCATGCCGACAACCCCGAGGTCGTCGCCGCGCGCGAGAAGCGCATCCCGGTGGTGCCGCGCGCGCTGATGCTGGCCGAGCTGATGCGGCTCAAGCAGGGCATCGCGATCGCCGGCACGCACGGCAAGACCACGACCACCAGCCTGGTCGCCAGCGTGCTCGCGGCAGCCGGGCTCGACCCCACCTTCGTCATCGGCGGCCGGCTCAACAGCGCCGGCGCCAATGCGCAGCTCGGCAGTGGCGACTACATCGTGGTGGAGGCCGACGAGTCGGACGCCTCCTTCCTGAACCTGCTGCCGGTGATGGCGGTGGTCACGAACATCGATGCCGACCACATGGAGACCTACGGGCACGATTTCGCGAAGCTCAAGAAGGCCTTCGTCGATTTCCTGCACCGCATGCCTTTCTACGGCACGGCGATCCTCTGCACCGACGATCCGGCGGTGCGCGAGATCGTGACCGAGGTGTCCTGCCCGGTCACCAGCTACGGCTTCGGCGAGGACGCCCAGGTGCGCGCGGTCAACGTGCGCGCGGTCGGCGCGCAGATGCACTTCACCGCGCAGCGGCGCAACGGCGTCACCTTACCGGACCTGGACATCGTGCTGAACCTGCCCGGCGAGCACAACGTGCGCAATGCGCTCGCGGTGATCGCGGTCGCGGTCGAGCTCAACGTGCCCGACGAGGCGGTGCAGCGCGGCCTGGCCGACTTCAAGGGCGTGGGCCGGCGCTTCCAGCGCTACGGCGAGGTCAAGCTGCCGCGCGCGCACGGGCCGGGCAGCTTCACGCTGATCGACGACTACGGCCACCACCCGGTCGAGATGGCGGCCACCATCGCCGCCGCGCGCGGCGCCTTTCCGGCGCGGCGCCTGGTGCTGGCTTTCCAGCCGCACCGCTTCACCCGCACGCGCGACTGCTTCGAGGATTTCATCAAGGTCATCGGTGCGGCAGACGCGGTGCTGCTGGGCGAGGTCTATGCGGCCGGCGAAGCGCCGATCGTGGCCGCCGACGGCCGCTCGCTGGCACGCGCGCTGCGCGTGGCGGGCAAGGTGGAGCCGGTGTTCGTCGACGAGATCGCCGCGATGCCGCAGGCGATCCTCGACAACGCGCGCGAGGGCGACGTGGTGATCTGCATGGGCGCGGGCTCGATCGGCGCCGTGCCCGCCAAGGTGGTCGAGCTCGGCGGCGCGGCCTCTTCCAAAAAATCGGAGCGCTTCACGCGCGAAGGGAGGGCACTGTGAACCCGCAAGACTTCGGCAAGGTGGCCGTGCTTTTCGGCGGCACGTCGGCCGAACGCGAAATTTCCATCATGTCGGGCACCGGCGTGCTGGAGGCGCTGCGCTCGCGCGGCGTCGACGCCCATGCCTTCGATCCGGCCGAGCGCGAGCTGGTCGAGCTCAAGCACGAAGGCTTCGCGCGCTGCTTCGTCGTGCTGCACGGCCGCCACGGCGAAGACGGCACGGTGCAGGGCGCGCTGGAGCTGCTGGGCATTCCCTACACCGGCTCGGGCGTGATGGCCTCGAGCGTGGCAATGGACAAGGTCATGACCAAGCGCATCTGGCAGGCCGACGGCCTGCCGACGCCGCGCTATGTGCGCCTGGCCTTCGACCAGCAGAGCCGCGAACAGGTGCTGGCCGTGCCCGACGTGCTGGGCCTGCCGCTGATCGTGAAGCCGCCGCGCGAGGGCTCCTCCATCGGCGTGACCAAGGTCGAGGGCTACTCGCAGATGCAGGACGCCGTGACGCTGGCCGTCGGCTACGACACCGACGTGCTCTGCGAGGAGTTCATCGAGGGCGAGGAAGTCACCTGCGCCGTGCTCGGCGGCGGCCTCGGCGCCGAGGCGCTGCCGGTGGTGCGCATCGCCGCGCCCGAAGGCGCCTACGACTACCAGAACAAGTACTTCACCGACGACGTGAAGTACCACTGCCCGAGCGGCCTGCCCGATGCGGAAGAGCAGGAGATCCGGCGCATCACGCTGGCGGCCTACCACCAGCTCGGCTGCCGCGGCTGGGGCCGCGCCGACCTGATGATCCGCGCCAGCGATCGCAAGCCCTTCCTGCTCGAGATGAACACCTCGCCGGGCATGACCAGCCATTCGCTGGTGCCCATGTCGGCGCGCGCGGCCGGCATCTCCTACGAAGACCTGTGCCTGCGCGTGCTGGCATCGGCCACCCTCGACTCGAAGGCGGAGATGTGATGAGCACTGCATGGCCGCCCGAAAGTGCTCGTCCCCTCGCTTGCGAGGGGGGTGGCGAATCCGCGCAGCGGCGCAGCCTGGGGGAGATCTAAATGGCCACCAGCAGCATTCCCGTGCCCTTCGACGTCAAGCTCATGAACGTGACCGCGACCCTGGTGTACGCGTTGTTCGCGCTCGTGCTGCTGGCGGCGGGCGCATGGTGGGTGCTGCGCCAACCCTTCTTCCCGCTGGCCGGCATCAAGGTCGACGGCGAGGTCACGCACAACAACGCGGTCACGCTGCGCGCCAACGTCGCACCCCAGCTCGCGGGCAACTTCTTCACGGTCGACCTGGCGCGTGCGCGTGCCGCCTTCGAGGCCGTGCCCTGGGTGCGCAAGGCGGTGGTGCGGCGCGAGTTCCCGAACAAGCTGCGCGCCACGCTCACCGAGCATGTGCCGGTCGCGCATTGGGGCGACGAGGCGCAGTCGCGGCTCGTCAACGGCTTCGGCGAAGTGTTCGAGGCCAACGTGGCCGAGGTCGACGACAGCCTGCCGCGGCTGGACGGCCCGACCGGGCAGGCCGGCCAGGTGCTGGGCATGTACCGCGTGCTGCAGCCGCTGTTCGCGCCCTACGAGCTGTCGATCGACGCGCTCACGCTGTCGGGCCGCGGCAGCTGGCGGGCGGTGCTGGATACGGGGGCGGCGATCGAGCTCGGCCGCGGGCAGAGCGAAGAAGTGGCGGCGCGCACGCAGCGTTTTCTGGTCACGGTGGCGCCGGTTGCGCGGCAGTACGGGCGCACCGTCGCTTCGGTCGAGGGTGCCGACTTGCGGCACAACGAGGGCTACGCGCTGCGCCTGCGCGGTGTCACCACGGTCGTCACCGACCCCAAGAAGAAATAGGAACTGAGGAAACTTCATGTCCAAGGAATACAAAGACCTGGTTGTCGGACTCGACATCGGCACCGCCAAGGTGATGGCGGTGGTGGCCGAGGTGCTGGCCAACGGCGAGCTCAAGCTGGCCGGACTCGGCATCGCGCCCAGCAACGGGCTCAAGCGCGGGGTGGTGGTGAACATCGACGCCACCGTGCAGAGCATCCAGCAGGCGCTCAAGGAAGCCGAGCTGATGGCCGACTGCAAGATCAGCCGCGTCTACACCGGCATCACCGGCAGCCACATCCGCGGCATCAACTCGAGCGGCATGGTCGCGGTCAAGGACAAGGAAGTCACGCAGGCCGATGTGGCCCGCGTGGTGGAGACGGCGCGCGCGATCAACATTTCGAGCGACCAGCGCCTGCTCCTGGTGGAGCCGCAGGAGTTCGTGATCGACGGCCAGGACGTGAAGGAGCCGATCGGAATGAGCGGCATGCGCCTCGAGGCCAAGGTGCACATCGTCACCGGCGCCCAGAGCGCGGCCGAGAACATCATCAAGTGCGTGCGCCGCTGCGGCCTGGAGGTCGACCAGCTGATGCTGAATCCGCTGGCCTCCAGCCAGGCGGTGCTGACCGAGGACGAGCGCGAGCTGGGCGTGGTGCTGGTCGACATCGGCGCCGGCACCACCGACGTCGCGATCTTCACCAATGGTGCGATCCGCCACACGGCGGTGATCCCGATCGCCGGCGACCTCATCACCAGCGACATCGCGATGGCGTTGCGCACGCCGACCAAGGACGCCGAGGACATCAAGGTCGAGAACGGCTACGCCAAGCAGCTCCTGGCCGATCCGGACACGCAGGTCGAAGTGCCCGGCCTGGGCGACCGCGGGCCGCGCATGCTGAGCAAGCAGGCGCTGGCCGGCGTGATTGAGCCGCGGGTGGAAGAGATTTTTTCGCTGGTGCAGCAGGTGGTGCGCGAGTCGGGCTATGAAGAGGTGCTCTCCTCGGGCGTGGTGCTGACCGGCGGCAGCGCCGTGATGCCCGGCATGGTCGAGCTCGGCGAGGACATCTTCCTGAAGCCGGTGCGGCGCGGCATCCCGAAGTATTCGAGCGCACTGTCGGACATGGTCGCGCAGCCGCGCGCCGCGACCGTGATGGGCCTGCTCGAAGAGGCGCGCTACGCACGGCTGCGCGGCTTCAAGGTCGCGCAGAAGAACGGTTCCGTAAAGACAGCTTTCGGACGCTTCAAAGACTTCATCGTGGGGAACTTCTGATCATGAACTTCTACCCACTCTGGCTAGCGCGAGGAAGTCCGCAGCGTCACTTCAACGAGCGATGGCGACGAACCGGCCCACCGCTCGAACCTTGACGGTTCCCAAAAAAATTCATTCATACACACGGCAACTGCAAATATTCAAGGAGTCAGAAATGGCCATCGAAATGATCGAAATCGAAGAGTTCAACCAGGGCACGCAGATCAAGGTGATCGGCGTCGGCGGCGGCGGCGGCAATGCGGTCGCGCACATGATGGAGCGCGGCGTACAGGGCGTTCAGTTCGTCTGCGCCAACACCGATGCGCAGGCGCTCTCGCGCAGCAACGCGCACAAGACCATCCAGCTCGGCACCAACGGGCTGGGCGCCGGCAGCAAGCCCGAGAAGGGACGCGACGCCGCCGAGGCTGCGATCGACGACATCCGCGAAGCCATCGCGGGTGCGCACATGCTGTTCATCACGGCCGGCATGGGCGGCGGCACCGGCACCGGCGCGGCACCGGTGATCGCGCGGGTGGCCAAGGAAATGGGCATTCTCACGGTGGGCGTGGTGACCAAGCCCTTCGACTGGGAGGGCGGGCGCCGCATGACCAACGCCGACGCCGGCCTGGCCGAGCTCGAGGCGAATGTCGATTCGCTGATCGTGGTGCTGAACGAGAAGCTGCTCGACGTGCTGGGCGAGGATGTCACGCAGGACGAGGCCTTCGCGCATGCCAACGACGTGCTCAAGAACGCGGTCGGCGGCATCTCGGAAATCATCAACGAGTACGGCGGCGTCAACGTCGACTTCGAGGACGTGCGCACCGTGATGGGAGAGCCCGGCAAGGCCATGATGGGCACCGCCGCGGCCGCCGGTCCGGACCGCGCGCGCATCGCCGCCGAACAGGCCGTGGCCTGCCCGCTGCTCGAAGGCATCGACCTGTCGGGCGCCAAGGGCGTGTTGGTGCTGGTGACGGCGTCGAAGTCCTCGTTGAAGCTGAGCGAATCGAAGCTCGCGATGAACACCATCCGCGCCTACGCTTCGCCCGACGCGCACGTGATCTACGGTGCCGCCTACGACGACAACCTGGGCGACGAGATGCGCGTGACCGTGGTCGCGACCGGCCTGTCGCGCGCGGATGCGCGCCGCCAGGCGCCGACGCTGGAAGTGATCCGCACCGGCACCGACAACATCCCGTTCAACGTGCCGACGCTGGGCGGCGCGGGCCACGGACATGCCGGCGGCCAGCCCAACTACGACGGCATGGCGGTGCCCAGCGTGTGGCGCACCAACCGCACCATGGCCGCGGCCAAGGTGGATGCGCTGTCGTCGGGTGGGATGGACGATTTCGAGATTCCCGCCTTCCTGCGCCGGCAAGCCGACTGACTGATGTTGCCCCCACGCTCGGCGCTTCGTGTCCTCGCTGCCCCCCTAGGGGGCCGCGTCCGCCTTGGGGCGGCCCGGCGGCGGACGGCATGACGGCTATTGCGGAGATAGCGAGGCGCACGGCACGCCGGGCGCCTCGCCCTCCTAAAATCGCTGCCGTGCTCCAACAACGTACCCTCAAATCCATCACCCGTGCCGTCGGCATGGGGCTGCACAGCGGCCACCGCGTGGAACTCACCCTCAGGCCAGCGCCGATCGATGCCGGCATCGTGTTCCGCCGCGTCGACCTGCCCGAGCCGGTGGAGATCCCGATTCGAGCTGAATCCGTCACTGACACGCGTCTGGCATCCACCGTGTCGTCCAAGGGCGCCAAGGTCCAGACGATCGAGCACCTGATGTCGGCCTGCGCGGGCCTGGGCATCGACAACCTCCTGATCGACATCACGGCCGACGAGGTGCCGATCCTCGACGGTTCGGCATCGTCCTTCGTGTTCCTGCTGCAAAGCGCAGGCATCGAGCTGCAGAACGCGCCGCGCCGCTTCATCCGCGTCACCCGGCCAGTCGAGGTGCGCGAGGGCGAGGGGGCCGATACGAAGTGGGCGCGGCTTTCGCCCTACCACGGCTACAAGCTCAGCTTCGAGATCGATTTCGATCACCGCGTGGTCAATTCGACCGGCCAGCGCGTCGAGTTCGATCTGGGCTCGGGCTCCTACAGCCGCGACATCGCGCGCGCACGCACCTTCGGCTTCACCAAGGAATTCGAGTACATGCGCTCCAAGGGCCTGGCGCTCGGCGGCGGGCTCGACAACGCGATCGTGATGGACGACACCAAGGTGCTCAATGCGGGCGGACTGCGCTACGACGACGAGTTTGTCAAGCACAAGATCCTCGACGCCATGGGCGACCTCTACGTCATCGGCCGGCCGCTGCTCGCGGCCTACAGCGCCTTCCGCTCGGGCCATGCGCTCAACAACAAGCTGCTGCGCGAACTGCTCGCGCACGAAGACGCCTACGAGATCGTCACTTTCGACGACCAGAGCCACGCGCCCGCCGGCTTCGCCGAAGTCGCCCGCGCCTGGTAGCCCCGAGCTCCCAACAGATGCTGCTGTTCCGCTGGGCCATCCTGCTGCTTTTGCTGGTGGCCGGCATTTCCTTCGCTTTCTATGCCGGTACCGGCCAGCCCAAGTACAAGCGCTTCGGCTGGATCGTGCTCAAGTGGACGCTGCTGGCGGCCTTCGGTTTCTTTGCGGTGCTGATCGCCGAACGCGCGGTCTGATTCCGGCCCCCGCAGCGACGGCCTAACGCGTCCGCCCCTGCCGATACATCCCGCTGGTGCTGCGTGCGAGCACCGCGGCCTGGCCGAGCCGGGCCATCGAGCTGCCGACATGGGCATGCGTGATCGCGATGCCGAGCGCATCGGCCGCATCGCTGCCGGGCAGGCCGGGCAGATGCAGCAGGCGCTTGACCATCTCCTGCACTTGCGCCTTCGCGGCCTTGCCGTGGCCCGCGACGGCCTGCTTCATCTGCAGCGCCGTGTATTCGGCCACCGACAGGTTGCTCGTCACCAGCGCCGTGAGGCAGGCGCCGCGCGCCTGTCCGAGCAGCAGCGTCGATTGCGGGTTGACGTTGACGAACACGATCTCCACCGCGGCGGCGTCGGGCTTGTAGCGCTCGACGATCTCGCCGATGCCGTCGAACAGCACCTTGAGCCGGGCCGGCAACTCGCCCTGCGCCACGCGCTTGGTGCTGATGGTGCCGCTCGCGACGTAGCGCAGCGCATGGCCGTCCATGTCCACCACGCCGAAGCCGGTGGTCTGCAGGCCGGGGTCGACGCCGAGGATTCTCATAAGTCGGCCGCCGCCGGGCCGCCCCAAGGCGGCCGAGCCTCCCCCTCGGGGGGTGGCGAAGCACACGCAGTGGCAAGCCGGGGGGCTGTCATAGATTGAAATACCAGCGCACCGAATGGAAGAACACCGGCGCCGCGAAGCACAGCGCATCGACGCGGTCCAGCAGGCCGTTCGCGCCGGTCACGCCGACGCCGCGCTGGCCCCAGTTGGGAATGCCGCGGTCGCGCTTGAGCGCCTTCATCACGAGGTGGCCCATCGAGCCGGCGACGCAGGCGATCAGCGACACCGCGAGCGCCTGGCCGAACCTGAAGGGCGTGATGAAAGAGAACAGCGCGCCGACCAGGCTCGCGATGCCCATGCCGATCGCCCAGCTGGTCCAGTTGAAGCTGCGGCTCACGTGGGGTGCGACGGGCTCCTGCCGGAACAGCCGGCGCCCGAGCTTGCCGAGCCAGCCCGTGGGCTGCTCCTCGGATGCCGGCGCGGAGGCATCCGCGGGCATGGTGCTGCGCCGCGAGATCAGATGCTGCGTCAGCACGCAGGTCTGCACCACGAACACCAAGAAGAACACAAGGAAGGCGCTCTTGCCTTCGTAGCCCGGGAAGGAGAGCAGGAGCAGCGCCGGCACGTGGCTCATGCCGTAGACGCAGACCATGATGCCCCACTGCAGCTTGGCGTTGCGCTCCAGGAAGTGGTGGGGATCGTCGGCCAGCGCGCTCACCACGGGAATCGCGATGAACACGTAGACCGGGATGAACACGGTGAACAGGTCGAAGTGCGCGGTCGCGACCAGCCAGAACTGGATCGGCAGCACGAGGAAGAAGGCCAGGATCAGGCTGCGGTGGTCGCCGCGCCGCGTCGGCGACAGCGTGATGAACTCGCGCAGCGCGAAGAAAGAGATCAGCGCGAACAGCACAGTCGCGACCGTTTCGCCCAGCGCCCAGCCGATCCAGAAGATCACCACCATGATCCAGGTGGTGCGCAGCAGGGTGAGGAAGTGCAGCAGCTCGCGCTGCCAGGTCTCGTCGTGCACCGGGTTGCGGCGCTCCCTGAAGGTGAGCAGGAAGGCCACGGTGCTGACGACGACAAGCAGGCCGAAGACGATCAGGAACAGGGCCGCGACCTGGTGGTTCGGGGCGAGATGGCGCAGGTATTCGTTCATACGTAGCGCAGCGCGACGACCGCCTCGCGCGCCCGGTCGAGGAAAGGCCGGCGCTCTTCGGCTTCTTCGAGGCGGACCGGCTCGCCGAAGGTGACCGAACACAGAATGGGCACCGGCACGACCTCGCCCTTGGGCATCACGCGCTGCACGTTGTCGATCCAGGCAGGCACCAGCACCACCTCCGGGAACATCTGGGCCAGCGTGAAGAGTCCCGACTTGAACTTCTGCGGCTCGCCGGTGTGGCCGCGCGTGCCCTCGGGGAAGATGATGATCGAATCGCCGCTCTGCAGCGCTTCGATCAGGGGCTGGAGCGGCGCCAGGGCTTCGGCGCTGCCGGGCGCCACCGGCGCTGCCGGTTCCATGGTTTCCGCCACGGGCGGCGCGAGCGGCAATTCGGTTTGCACGACGGCGTCGAACGAGGGCTCGATGCGCTCCGCGGGTGCGGGCGGTGCGGCCGTCGCGGCGGGCGGCGGAACCGGCGCACTGCCGCCGCGCTCCACGTAGATCGCATTGAACACCTCGGTCGTGATCCAGCGCCTGAAGGGCGTCGTGGCCCAGTAATCGCGCGCCGCGATCGGCCGCGTGATGCTGCGCAGTTCCTCGGGCAGCGCGGCCCAGATCATCACCAGGTCGAGATGGCTCTGGTGGTTGGCGAAATAGATGCGCTGCTCGGCCTTGGGCGGGCAGCCCCACCAGCGCGCCTGGGCGCCGGTGAGGAGCCGGATTACGACCAGCAGGGCCCACCCCGTGAACTTTGCAAGCATGGCGGCGATGATACGGGCCGCGCGCCGGAGTTCAGGGCAGTTCCGCCGACGGCATGCGCGCCGCGATCGTGGCCGCGCGGCCCGAGAGATAGGCCGAGCCGGAGCGGCGTTCGTAGAACTTGGGACTGGGCAGCATCACCGCGAGCCGCGCCGCTTCGCCGGCGCTGAGCCGCGCGGCCGGCTTCCTGAAGTAGTGCTGCGCGGCCGCCTCGGCGCCGAACACGCCTTCTCCCCATTCCACGCTGTTGAGGTAGATCTCGAGGATGCGTTCCTTGTCGAGCAGCAGCTCCAGGGCCGTGGCCAGCACCAGCTCCTGGCCCTTGCGCAGCAGCGTGCGCTCGCCGGAGAGCAGCAGGTTCTTTGCGAGCTGCTGGGTGATGGTCGAACCGCCGCGCAGCTGGGGCGGGCGCGGCTCCCTGCCGCGTGCGCGCATCTTCGCCGCGCGCCGGGCGGCGCTGCGCTCGGCCTGGGCGTTGCGCTGGCGCGCACGCTCGATGGCCTCCCACTCGACGCCCTGGTGGTAGATGAACTGGTCGTCCTCGCTCGCGATCACGGCGCGTTTGAGCGTGTCGGAGATCTGGGAGTAAGGCACCCAGCGCTGCTTCCAATCCCGCTCCCCGTTGCTACGGCCCTGGGTTGCGAGCTGCCAGGCCTCGGAGCGCTGGAAGGCGGTGGACTGCGGATCGATCGCCGCCATCGCGGCGATGCGCGCGATGAAGAAGACTTCGAGCGCGAAGCCCGCGAAGATCAGGCACAACGCCCAGCGCAGGATCGCCTTCACGTCGGGGTCACGTCCGATCGACGATGGCGCGCAGCTCGGCCAGCACCTGCGCCGCCGGCGGGCGCACCCCGCGCCAGAGCGCGAAGGCCTCGGCCGCCTGCTCGACCAGCATGCCGAGGCCGTCGCGCGGCACCGCGCCGTGGCCGCGCGCCCAGTTCATGAAGCCTGCCGCGGCCGGGCCGTACATCATGTCGACCGCCAGTGCGCCGGGCTTCAGCACGCTCGCCGAGACCGGCACCTCGCCGCCCGCCAGGCTCGAGGCAGTGGCGTTCACCACGATGTCGAAGTTGCCGGGCACCGCATGCAGCTCCTGCGCTTCCAGCGTGACGTGGCGCGCCAGCGCGAGCGCCGCATGGCGCTGCACCAGCGCGATCGCCTTGGCCAGCGTGCGATTGGCCACCACCACACGGCGCGGGCCGGCTTCCAGCAGCGGGCCCAGCACGCCGGCCGCGGCGCCGCCGGCGCCGAGCAGCAGCAGTTCGCTGCCGGCGATCGCCACGCCCGCATGCAGCGTGATGTCGTTCACGAGGCCGGCGCCGTCGCTGTTGTCGCCATGAATGCCGTCTTCCTTGAAGCGGAGCACATTGACGGCGCGCGCCAGCGCTGCGCGCGGGCTCAGGTGCTGGGCCAGCGCCGCGGCGTCGAACTTGAAGGGCACGGTGATGTTGCAGCCGCGCGCGGTGCCGGCCGGCTCGGCGCGAAAGGCGGCCACCGCTTCATCGAAGCCGTCGATCGGCACCAGCCGGCGGCCGTAGTCCAGCGTCTGTCCGGTCAGTTCGGCAAAGCGCGCATGGATCCATGGCGATCGGCTGTGCTCGACCGGATTGCCCATCACGCAGTACAGGTCCATGCTCATTGCCTCGATGAGGAAGACACCTGAGTTTCGAGCGTCTCGTCGCGGGTGAACTTGAAGCGCGAGGGCAGCACGATCTGGTCGGTCTGCCGGCGCATCGCATCGGTGAACTTGCCGAAGTTGCCGATGCTGCGCACGATCGCCTGCGCGCGCCGGTCCAGGGACTGGTTGCCCGAACCTTCGACGATCTCGGTGCCGAGGATCGAGCCGTCGAAGTTGACGGTCACCATCATCGTGAGCTCGCCGTACAGCTTCTTGCCGGCGAGCTCGGGGAAGTTCTCGGTGCCGCGCTGCTCGATGCGCCGGCGCAGCGCGTCGACGTAGACGGCATAGGTGGCCTCGCGGGTCGCCGGGCTCAGATAGCGCTTCTTGGGCCGTGCATTCTCTTCGTTCACGCGGCGTTCGATCTCGGCCAGCATCTTGATCAGCTGGCGGCGCTTTTCCTCGCGCGCCGCGTTCTCGCTCGGGCTGCCCTGGTTGCGCGGATCGGGCATCGGCATGGCGGCGAGCTGCTGCTTGATCTGCGCCAGGAGCAGCATCTGCTGCGCCTGCATCGCCTCCACCTGGCGCTGCGCGTCTTCCATCGAGTCGCCGACGGCGGTGAAGGTGGAGGGCGGCAGCGGGCTGGTGGCGCGGCCGCGTTCGAGATCGCCGCCGCCGGCCAGCGAGGTCTGGGCGATGGCTCGGGCCTTGTCGGGGCGCTCGTTGGTCTTGGCGTTGACCAGGATGACTTCGAGCGGCGTTTCGGTGAACACGCGGTTGAAAGTCTCGGGGTCGGCAAAGCGCAGCCCGAGCAACAGCGCGTGCGCCGCGACCGACAGGCCGAGCGCGATCTGCAGGCTGCTCAGGTCGCGCAGGTTCATACGGGCACGTTCTCCGGCGCGGCTTCGCTGTCGGCGAGGTCGACAGCGATGGCGATCGGCCCGGCCACTTCTTCCTCGTCCTCGTCGCTCTCCTCTTGCGCGGCGGCTTCGGCCGGCGCGGCATCGAGGCGCTCGATGACGGTGCCGTGCACGTCGAGCGCGATCTCGTCGATCTCGCCGAGCCTGACGCGCACGCGCGCACCGCGCGTCAAGCCTTGCGTGCCGGTGACCTGGAGCACCAGCGGCAGCGTGTCGGCGCGCACCAGGGCGCCGTTGCCCACGTCCTTGATCAGGGTCGCGTCGAGCTCGGCGATACCCTGCTGCTGGAGGTGCTTGAGCGTCCAGAAGCGCTCCATGCCGCCCTGGTGGGCGTTGTAGGCGGCGTAGGCCGCGTCGAAACCCGAGAGGATCGAGAACAGGTCGGCGTCCTTGGGCTTGAAGGGCGCAGCCAACGCCGCGGTCTTGCCGTGACGCGCGGCCGCGATGATCTGCCACTGGTTCACGAGGTCGGTGTAGCGGCGCAGCGGCGAGGTGCTCCAGGCATAGCTTTTCACGCCCAGGCCGGCATGCGGCAGGGCCCGCGTGCCCATGCGCACCTTGATGCCGGGCGCCAGGCTGGCCTGGCTGCGGTAGAGGCCCGGCACGCCGAGCTCGCCGAGCCAGCCGCCCCAGCTGCTGTTGGCCAGGATCATGGCCTCGGAGACGATCAGGTCCAGCGGCGCGCCGCGCTGGCGGGTGCTGATCTGCACCTGCTCATTGCCGGTGGGTTCGCCGTCGTTGCCGATCAGCCGGAAGTTGTAATCGGGCCGGTTGAAGCTCTCGGGCTTGCCGCGCACCACCTCGCGCTGCGCCTTCAACTGCTTCGCGAGGCGGAACAGGAAAGACAGCGGCGCGCGTGCGCGTTTCGCGACCTCGGGCGTGTTCTCGCCGTCCACCGAGGCATCTTCGAGCCAGGCCTGCGTGACGACGCCGTCGAGCTGGTCATGGCGCAGGTTGGCCACGATCGGCACGCGCTCGAGCTTGGTCTCGGTGCTTTTCAGTTCCAGCGTCGCTTCGTCGAAGCTGGCGTAGAGAGAGACGGCCGGGCAGTCGCGTCCTTCCTGCAGGGTGTAGGTTTCCACCACCTCGTCGGGCAGCATGGTGATCTTGTGGCCCGGCATGTAGACCGTCGACATGCGGGCGCGCGCCACCTGGTCGATCGGGCTGCCGGGCGCCAGCGCCAGGCCGGGCGCCGCGATGTGGATGCCCACCTGCACCGTGCCGCTGCCGAGGCCCGCGACCGAGAGCGCATCGTCGATCTCGGTGGTCTGCGAATCGTCGATCGAGAAAGCCTGCACGTCCGCGAGCGGCAGTTCGTCGGTGATGGCGGGCGCTTGCAGCGCCGGGAAGCCGGTGCCCTTGGGAAAGTTTTCGAACAGGAAGCGGCGCCAGTGGAACTGGTAGGGCGAATCGATCGCGCCGGCCTGCTTGAGCAGCTCGAGCGGCGGTCGTTGCGTCGCGCGCGCGGCTTCGACCACGGCCTTGTACTCGGGGGCGTTCTTGTCGGGCCTGAAGAGGATCTTGAAGAGCTGCTCGCGCACCGGCGCCGGGCAAACGCCTTCGGCCAACTGCGCGGACCATTCGGCGATCTGCGCCTGCACAGCCTTCTTTTTCTCGATCGCGGCCAGCGCCTGCTGCACGATCTCGGCCGGCGCCTTCTTGAAGCGGCCCTTGCCCGCGCGGCGGAAATAGTGCGGCGCCTCGAACAGCGCCAGCAACGCGGCAGCCTGCTGCGCCAACGTCGGATGCGCCTGGAAGTAGTCGACGGCGAGCTCGGCAAAGGCGAACTCGCCCTCGGGCGCGAATTCCCAGGCCAGGTCGAGGTCCATGCCGGCGGCCAGGGTGCGCGCTTCGGCCAGCAATTCGGCCGGGGCCGGCTTCTCGAAGCGCAGCACGATGTTGGCGCCCTTGACCTTGACGCGCTTGCCGGACTCGAGCTCGACCTGCGCCGAGGCCTCGGCCTCCGACAACACGCGGCCGCCGAGGTACTTGCCGGCTTCTTCGAACAAAACAAACATGGCGCGGATTGTCCCATGCGCGGCGATGGACGCCGGCCGCGGACGGCGTTCAGGCCGGGTCGATGAAGGCCATCACCTCGTCCAGGTGATGGCGCTCGAAATCGGACAGCGCATGGTCGCCACCCTCGATCAGCTTGATGCGGCTGCCGGGATAGCGGGCCGTCATCTCGCGCCAGTCCAGCAGCTCGTCGCCCTTGGCGATGACGGCGAAAACCTGCTCGGGCTGCGCCAGCGGCCCGAGTTCGAGCGCGCGCAGCTCGTCGATGTACTCGGGCCGGAAATAGAAGTGCTCGGCCGGGTCGTGCCAGGCAGTCTGCTCGCCGATGTAGTTCGAAAGGTCGCGTGCCGGATGGACCGCGGGGTTCAGCAGCACGGCGCGGCAGCCCGTCATGCCGGTCACATGGGTGGCGTAGAAGCCGCCCAGCGAAGAACCCACCACCGCCATCGAACTGCGCGGCCATTGCGCGATGCCGTTCAGCACGAGATCGATGGCCGCTCGGGGGGAGGGCGGGAGTTGCGGGCACCACCACTGCAGTTGCGGGTGCTGTTCGGCCACGCGCTGCGCCATCTGCCGCGCCTTGGTCGACAGCGGCGAGGAGCGAAAGCCATGGAGATACAACAAATGGGTGGTGGGCAACGGGTTCATGCGTTCGGATTGTTACGGAAGCGCGCCGGAACGCGGATAATCCGCGCCCATGTCCGCCGTGTTTCACCAGCCGTCGCTCGCGCGACGCATCGCCCCCGTGTTCCAGGGCTTCGACGGCTTTCTCGCTTTCGCCGTGCTGCTGCTGGCCTTTGCCGGCATGCTGACCATGTATTCGTCGGGCTTCGACCACGGCTCGCGTTTCGCGGACCACGGCCGCAACATGCTCCTGGCCGGCTTCATCATGTTCGTGGTGGCGCAGGTGCCGCCGCAGCGCCTGATGTTCTTTGCCGTGCCGCTCTACGCGCTGGGCGTGGGGCTGTTGATCGCGGTGGCGCTGTTCGGCATCACCAAGAAGGGCGCCACGCGCTGGATCAACGTCGGCATGGTGATCCAGCCGAGCGAAATCCTGAAGATCGCGACGCCGCTGATGCTGGCCTGGTGGTTCCAGCGCCGCGAGGGCCAACTGCGCACGCTCGACTTCGTGGTTGCCACCGTGCTCCTGGCGGTGCCGGTGGGCCTGATCATGAAGCAGCCCGACCTGGGCACCTCGCTGCTGGTGCTGGCGGCCGGCCTGTCGGTGATCTTCTTCGCCGGGCTCTCGTGGAAGCTGATCGTGCCGCCGGTGGTGATCGGGCTGGTCGCGGTGGCGCTGATCGTCGGCTTCGAGTCGCAGCTGTGCGCCGACGGCGTCGATTGGCGCGTGCTGCACGACTACCAGAAGCAGCGCATCTGCACGCTGCTCGACCCGACCAAGGACCCGCTGGGCAAGGGCTTCCACATCATCCAGGGCATGATCGCGATCGGCTCCGGCGGCGTCGGCGGCAAAGGCTTCATGCAGGGCACGCAGACGCACCTGGAGTTCATTCCCGAGCGCACCACCGACTTCATCTTCGCGGCCTACTCAGAGGAATTCGGTCTCATCGGCAACCTGGCGCTGATCGCGGCCTTCATCTTCCTGATCTTTCGCGGCCTGGCGATCGCGCTGGACGCGCCGACGCTCTTCTCGCGCCTGCTGGCCGGCGCGATGACGATGATCTTCTTCACCTACGCCTTCGTGAACATGGGCATGGTGAGCGGCATCCTCCCCGTGGTCGGCGTGCCTTTGCCCTTCATCAGCTACGGTGGCACCGCGATGGTGACGCTGGGCCTGGGGCTGGGCATCCTGATGTCCATTTCGCGCGCCAAGCGCTTGATGCAGTCCTGAGCGCCATTCGGGGGGCGAGCCTAGAATCCCCCGATGATTTCACGCGAACCCACCATCGAGCGCCTCGCCACGGCGCAGCAGCTCCTGCTCACGCCCTTTGGCCTCGACGAGTCGCACCTGTCGCGTGCCCTGGCCGAAATCACCGCCCACAAGGTCGACGACGCCGATCTCTACTTCCAGTACACCCGCAGCGAGGGCTGGAGCCTGGAGGAGGGCATCGTCAAGACCGGCAGCTTCAGCATCGACCAGGGCGTGGGCGTTCGCGCGGTCAGCGGCGAGAAGACGGCTTTCGCCTATTCGGACGACATCTCCGAAGCCTCGCTGCTCGATGCGGCGCGCACCGTGCGCACCATTTCCGCCGCCGGGCGCAACGGGCGGGTGAAGGCCCCGGTGCGCAAGGTCGCGACCAGCCGTTCGCTCTACGGCGGCGTGGACCCGATCTCGACGCTCGACAGCACCGCCAAGGTCGAATTGCTCGGCAAGGTCGAGAAGCTCGCGCGTTCCAGGGATCCGCGGGTCGCGCAGGTGATGGCCGGCCTCGCGAGCGAATACGACGTGGTGCTGGTCGCGCGCGCCGACGGCACGCTGGCGGCCGACGTGCGGCCGCTGGTGCGCCTGTCGGTCACGGTGATCGCCGAGCAGAACGGCCGGCGCGAGATGGGTTCGGGCGGCGGCGGCGGCCGCTTCGGACTCGCCTACTTCGACGAGGCGCACATCGCCGAGTATGTTGACCAGGCCGTCCAGCAGGCGCTCACCAACCTGGAATCGCGTCCCGCGCCGGCGGGCGAGATGACCGTGGTGCTCGGCCCGGGCTGGCCCGGCATCCTGCTGCACGAGGCCATCGGCCACGGACTGGAAGGCGACTTCAACCGCAAGGGGTCGAGCGCCTTCTCGGGCCGCATCGGCGAGCGCGTGGCGGCCAAGGGCGTGACCGTGCTGGACGACGGCACCATCGCCGATCGCCGCGGCTCGCTCAACGTCGACGACGAAGGCAACGCGACGCAGCGCAACGTGCTGATCGAGGACGGCATCCTCAAGGGCTACATCCAGGACTCGCTCAATGCGCGCCTGATGAAGGTCCCGCCCACCGGCAACGGCCGCCGCGAGAGCTACGCGCACGTGCCGATGCCGCGCATGACCAATACCTACATGCTGGGCGGCGACCGGGTACCGGAAGAAATCGTCGCCAGCATCAAGAAAGGCCTCTATGCCACCAACTTCGGCGGCGGCCAGGTCGACATCACGAGCGGCAAGTTCGTCTTCTCGGCCAGCGAGGCCTACTGGGTGGAGAACGGCAAGATCCAGTACCCGGTGAAGGGCGCGACCCTGGTCGGCAACGGTCCCGATGCGCTGACGCGCGTGACGATGATCGGCAACGACATGGCGCTCGATTCGGGCGTCGGCACCTGCGGCAAGGAAGGCCAGAGCGTGCCGGTCGGCGTCGGCCAGCCGACCTTGCGCATCGACGGCCTGACCGTCGGCGGCACCGCCTGAGGCCCGCAAACAACAGCCGAGATCAGAACCCTGTGCTACATTCGGCCCCTATGTCTTCGCGCGTCGCGTTTTTCTTTTCGTACTTTTGGTTCCCGGTTTCCGGCGGACGAGAGGCGAGCGCGTAAAGCACACTGACACACCCTCCCAGAACCGCCGGCGCCTCGAGCCCCGGCGGTTTTTTTATGCCCCGATGATTTTCAAAGTGAAGGAAGAAGCGATGAGCACGAGCACTGCCCCGGCCACCGAGAACTGGTATGCGAGCGTCGAGAAAACCAGCCGAACCGACGACGAACGCATCAAGGACATCACCGTGCTGCCCCCACCCGAACATCTGATCCGCTTCTTCCCGATCCGCGGCACGCCGGTCGAATCGCTGATCACCGGCACCCGCCGCACCATCCACAACATCATGGCCGGCAAGGACGACCGGCTGCTGGTCGTGATGGGGCCGTGCTCGATCCACGACCCGGCCGCCGCGCTCGACTATGCGCGGCGGCTGAAGGCCGAGCGCGAGAAATACGCCGGCACGCTGGAGATCGTGATGCGGGTCTACTTCGAGAAGCCGCGCACCACGGTCGGCTGGAAGGGGCTCATCAACGACCCCTACCTCGACGAGAGCTTCCGCATCGACGAAGGCCTGCGCATCGCGCGCCAATTGCTCATCGACATCAACCGGCTGGGCTTGCCGGCGGGCAGCGAATTCCTCGACGTGATCTCGCCGCAGTACATCGGGGACCTGATCTCCTGGGGCGCGATCGGCGCCCGCACCACCGAGAGCCAGGTGCATCGCGAGCTGGCTTCGGGCCTGTCGGCGCCGATCGGCTTCAAGAACGGCACCGACGGCAACATCCGCATTGCGACCGACGCCATCCAGGCGGCGGCGCGCGGCCATCACTTCCTATCGGTGCACAAGAACGGGCAGGTGGCGATCGTGCAGACCAACGGCAACAAGGACTGCCACGTGATCCTGCGCGGCGGCAAGGCGCCCAACTACGACGCCGAGAGCGTGGCCGCCGCCTGCAGGGACCTCGAAGCCGCAAAGCTGCCGCCGACACTGATGATCGACTGCAGCCACGCCAACAGCAGCAAGCAGCACCAGAAGCAGATCGACGTGGCCATGGACATCGCCGCGCAGATTGCGGGCGGCGGCAGGAGCGTGTTCGGCGTCATGGTCGAGAGCCACCTGAGCGCGGGCGCCCAGAAGTTCAGCGCCGGCAAGGACCGCGTGGCCGATCTGGAATACGGCAAGAGCATCACCGATGCCTGCTTGGGCTGGGACGATTCGGCCCGGGTGCTGGAGCTGCTGTCGCGGGCCGTCAAGCACCGCCGAGGCTGAAGCTCAAATCAGCTTCGCCAGCTCCGGCCAGTGGTGGCGCAGCAGCGAAGCTTCGTCGCCGTCGGGGCGCATGAACGAGAAATCGCTGAAGTCGAAGCCGGGTCCCACGGTGCAACTGACCAGCGTGTAGTCGTCGGTAGCCTGCGACACGATGGGGCGGGCCGCTTGCCACTGCCCGGCCGGGACGGTGTGCTGCGGTCGTGTGCCGTGGACGTCGACGGGGCCCAGCCGCAGGTGGACCGGCGGCGTGCGCAGCGCCCCATCGCTGGTCCAGAGCGCGAGCGGAGCCCCTTCGAGATGAATCCAGACTTCGTCGGAGGCCACACGGTGCCAGCGCGAATGCTGGTGGGCTTCGAGCAGGAAATAGATGGTGGTGAGCGCCTGGCGGGCGGGCCGCCCATCGGCGGGCATGACCTGCGCGGTCGAGCGGAACACCTCGCGGAACCAGCCGCCCTCGGGATGAGGCTGCAGATTCAGGGTGTCGATGAGCTCTTGTGCGCGCATGAGCCTATTCTGCCGCGCCCGTCGCGCGCAAGGCGGCAAGAAGCTTCTCGTGCACGGCGCCGAAACCGCCGTTGCTCATGCAGACGATGTGATCGCCGGGCCGCGCTGCCGCGACGATCTGCGCCACCAGCGGCTCGATCGCGCCGGCCACCTGTGCCCGGTCGCCCATCGGCGCGAGCGCGGCGGCGGCGTCCCATTCCAGCCCGCCGCTGTGGCAGAAGGCGAGGTCGGCCGCTTCCAGGCTCCAGGGCAGCTGGGCCGCCATGGTGCCCAGCTTCATGGTGTTGCTGCGCGGCTCGAAGGCGGCCAGGATGCGTTCGCCCCGGTGGCCGTCGGCGTCGAGCTTCTTTCGCAGGCCGTCGAGCGTGGTGCGGATCGCTGTCGGGTGGTGCGCGAAGTCGTCGTAGACCGTGATCGCTGCGCCCTCGCGCGCGACCGTGCCGCGCAGCTCCATGCGGCGGCGCACGTTGCGGAAGCTCGCCAGATACCCGGCCGCTTCGGCCGGCGCAACGCCCACATGCTCCGCAGCGGCAATCGCGGCGAGGGCATTCATCTGGTTGTGCAGGCCGGACAGCGCCCATTCGACGCGGCCGACCTGCTCGCCCTTGCGCAGCACGTCGAACGCATCGTGCGACCCGCGGGCCTGCCATTCGCCGCCGGCGCCGAAGCGGGCCAGCTCGCTCCAGCAGCCCTGGGCCAGCACGCGCTGCAGGCTCTCTTCGGTCGCGTTGACGACCACGCGGCCCGCCCCCGGCACCGTGCGCACGAGGTGGTGGAACTGCCGTTCGATTGCCCCCAGGTCATCGAAGATGTCGGCGTGGTCGAACTCCAGGTTGTTCAGGATCGCGGTGCGCGGGCGGTAGTGGACGAACTTGCTGCGCTTGTCGAAGAAAGCCGTGTCGTACTCGTCGGCTTCAATCACGAATGTGGCCCCCACGCCTGCCGCGTCGTGTGCTGCGCTGCCCCCCGGGGGGGCGCTCGCGTACTTGGGGCGGCCCGGCGCTGCGCTCGGGCGCCCCATGCTGCCTCCCAGCCGAGCCGAGACGCCGAAATCTAGCGGCACGCCACCGACCAGGAAACCCGGCACCAGGCCGGCCCGTTCGAGGATCCAGGCCAGCATCGAGGTGGTGGTGGTCTTGCCATGCGTACCGGCGACGGCCATCACGTGGCGGCCCTGCAGCACGTGCTCTGCCAGCCATTGCGGGCCGCTGGTGTAGCTGGCGCCGGCGTCGAGGATGGCTTCCATCAGCGGGAACTTGGGCGTGCCGTCGGCGAGCCGGGCGCGGGACACCACGTTGCCGATGACGAAGACATCGGGCCGCAGCGCCATCTGGTCGGCGCCGTAGCCCTCGATCAGTTCGATGCCGAGCGAACGCAGTTGGTCGCTCATCGGCGGATAGACGCCGGCATCGCAGCCGGTCACCCGGTGGCCGGCTTCGCGCGCCAATGCGGCGACACCGCCCATGAAGGTGCCGCAGATGCCGAGGATGTGAATATGCATCGGTCGATTCTAGGGACGCAGCGCGGCCGGTCTTCTGCCGGTGCCTTACTGCGGGCAAAATGGGCCGATGGACACGTCCAAGCAGGAAATTGCCGCCGCTGCGGCCCGCCTCGTCGTCGAGGAAGGGCTGGAGTACGGCCCCGCCAAGCGCCGCGCGCTGCGCGACCTGGGTCTGCCTGTGCGCACCCCGCTGCCGAACAACGACGAGATCGAGGCCGAGGTGCGGGATTACATCCAGCTCTATTGCGCGGATACCCAGCCCAAGGAACTGCACGCGCTGCGCCTGCTGGCGCTCGAATGGATGGAGCGGATGGCGCAGTTCCGGCCTCATATCGGCGGCGCCGTGTGGCACGGCACGGCGACGCGCCTGTCGGACATCTACATCCAGCTCTTCTGCGACGACCCGAAGTCCGCCGAGATCGCGCTCATCGACCACCATGTCGACTACGAGCCGCGCATGGTCACCGGTTTCCATGGCGAGCAGGTCGAAGCCCTCAGCGTCCACGTGGCGAGCCGCGCGTTGGGCGAAGAGATCGGCGTGCACCTGCTGGTGTACGACCTCGACGATCTGCGCGGCGCGCTCAAACCCGATGCGCAGGGCCGCGTCCCGCGCGGCAACCTGGCCGCGCTCAGGCGGCTGATAGAAAAGGACAACGGATGACTTCGAGCCCCACGCGTCGGGCCTGGCTTTATGGCGGCGTGGCCGCGGTGGCGGCCGCTGCCGGCCTGGGCGGCGCGCTCTGGCATCGCCGGGGCGGTGCGGCTGGCGGAGAGCAACTGGATGCCGCATTCTGGGGGCAGCGTTTCGATCGGCCGGAAGGCGGCGAATTGGTGTTCGAGAGCTTGCGCGGGAAGCCGCTGCTGCTCAACTTCTGGGCCACCTGGTGTCCGCCTTGCGTCGAAGAAATGCCCATGCTCGACGCCTTCTTTCGTGAAAACGGAGGCAACGGCTGGCAAGTTGTCGGTTTGGCGATCGACCAGCCCAGCGCGGTGCGCAAGTTCCTGGCCAAGACGCCCGTCAGTTATCCCATCGGCCTGGCCGGCTTGCAAGGCACGGAACTGGTCAAGAATCTGGGCAATACAGCGGGCGGACTGCCTTTCACCTTGGTTCTCGACGCCGGTGGCGCGGTCGCGGCGCGTAAAATGGGCAAGCTCGAGACGGGTGATCTCCAGGCATGGCGACGGGCCTAGTTCAAGGCTAGAATGCGCTCCCTCAATCGGGAGGTTGATGGCGGAACGCCGAAGTACATCGATTTTCACCGATCTTCAGGCGAGTTAAATCCCAAATAAGCCGGCAAAGCCGGCGCTGGAGTCCCATGGATCTGCGCAAGCTCAAGACACTGATCGATCTGGTGTCCGAATCGAATATTTCCGAATTGGAAATCACCGAGACCGAAGGCAAGGTCCGTATCGTCAAGGGCGGCGT
Source organism: Variovorax sp. Soil_C_33 (assembly GCF_057656935.1). Classification (NCBI taxonomy): domain Bacteria; kingdom Pseudomonadati; phylum Pseudomonadota; class Betaproteobacteria; order Burkholderiales; family Comamonadaceae; genus Variovorax; species Variovorax sp. Soil_C_33. The sequence goes on along the minus strand of NZ_JBDGJK010000008.1, from coordinate 80,585 downwards.
CGCCGCGCCGGTTCAATACGTGCAAACCGTCGCCGCGCCGGCCGCCCCAGCCGTCGGTGCAGCGGCACCGGCGGGAGCGATCGCCGCGTCCGCCGCCCCGGCGCCGGCCCTCGAAGCCGCACCTGTCGGCCATGCCATCAAGTCGCCGATGGTCGGCACCTTCTACCGTTCCTCGAGCCCCGGCGCACCGGCATTCGTCGAGATTGGCAGCCAGGTCAAGGAAGGCGACACGGTCTGCATCATCGAGGCGATGAAGATTCTCAACGAGATCGAGGCCGACAAGGCCGGCACCATCACACAGATCCTCGGCGAAAACGGTCAGGCGGTCGAATACGGCCAGCCGCTGTTCATCATCGAGTGACCATGTTCAAGAAGATCCTGGTCGCCAACCGCGGCGAAATCGCGCTGCGCATCCAGCGCGCCTGCAGCGAGTTGGGTATCAAGGCCGTGATGGTCTATTCCGAGGCCGATCGCGATGCCAAATACGTGAAGCTGGCCGAGGAAGCGGTGTGCATTGGCCCCGCCCCTTCCTCGCAAAGCTATCTGAACATGCCGGCGATCATCTCGGCGGCCGAAGTGACGGACTCCGAGGCGATCCATCCGGGCTACGGCTTTCTGAGCGAAAACGCCAACTTCGCCGAGCGCGTGGAGCAGAGCGGTTTTCAGTTCATCGGCCCCACGCCCGAGTCGATCCGCATCATGGGCGACAAGGTGTCGGCCAAGCAGGCCATGATCAAGGCCGGCGTCCCCTGCGTGCCCGGGTCGGAGGGCGAGCTGTCGGACGACGCTGCCACCAACAAGCGCATCGCCCGGGCGATCGGCTATCCGGTCATCATCAAGGCCGCAGGCGGCGGCGGCGGGCGCGGCATGCGCGTGGTGCACACGGAGGCGGCGCTGGTCAATGCGATCCAGATGACCAAAGCGGAAGCCGGCGCGGCCTTCAACAATCCGTCGGTCTACATGGAGAAATTTCTCCAGAACCCGCGCCACATCGAGATCCAGATCCTCGCCGACAAGCACAAGAACGCGGTCTACCTGGGCGAGCGCGACTGCTCGATGCAGCGGCGCCACCAGAAGGTGATCGAGGAATCGCCCGCGCCGGGCATCCCGCGCAAGTTGATCGAGAAGATCGGAGAGCGTTGCGCGGCCGCCTGCAAGAAGATCGGCTACCGCGGCGCCGGAACCTTCGAATTTCTCTACGAAAACGGCGAGTTCTATTTCATCGAGATGAACACGCGCGTGCAGGTGGAGCACCCGGTCACCGAATTCACGACCGGCATAGACATCGTGAAGACGCAGATCATGGTCGCCGCCGGCGAAAGGCTGCCGTTCACGCAGCGCCAGATCGAGATGCGCGGCCACTCGATCGAGTGCCGCATCAATGCCGAAGACGCCTACAAGTTCACGCCTTCGCCGGGCCGCATCACGATGTGGCATCCGCCGGGCGGGCCGGGTGTGCGCGTGGATTCGCACGTCTACACCAACTACTTCGTGCCGCCGAACTACGACTCGATGGTCGGCAAGATCATCGTGCACGGCGATACCCGCGACCAGGCCCTGGCGCGCATGCGCACCGCGTTGAGCGAAACGGTGATCGAGGGTATCCAGACCAACATCCCGTTGCACCGTGAGTTGATGGTCGACGCCAAGTTCATGAGCGGCGGCACCAACATCCACTACCTCGAAGAGTGGCTCGCGGCCCACAAGCGCTGAGCGGGACCGCAGCGCCGTGTTCGAACTCCGCCTGCTCGCGCCGGAAGATCGCGTCGAAACCGTCAGCGACGCGCTCGAGGCGCTCGACGCGCTGAGCGTTTCGGTCGAGGACGCGGATGCCCAGACCGACGCCGAGCAGGCCCTGTTCGGCGAGCCGGGCATGCCGCCGCCCAAGGAAGGCTGGCAGCGCTCCCGCGTGATTGCATTGTTCGTCACCGAGGCGCAGGCACGGGAAGCCGCGGCGGTGTTGGCTGCGCAGGACTTCTTCGCGGATTGCCAGGTGCTCGGTCTGGCCGATGTGCCCGAGCAGGACTGGGTGCGGCTGACGCAGTCCCAGTTTGCGCCGGTCGAAATCACCCCAGAGTTCTGGATCGTGCCCACCTGGCACGAGCCGCCGGCGCAGGCGCGCCAGGTGATCCGCCTCGATCCGGGGCTGGCCTTCGGCACCGGCACGCACCCGACCACGCGCATGTGCCTGCGCTGGATCGCAACGCGCGGGGAGCTCGGTGGGAAGCGCGTGCTCGACTACGGTTGCGGCTCCGGCATCCTGGCGATCGGCGCGGCCAAGTTCGGCGCGACGGACATCGACGCCGTCGATATCGACGAAGCCGCGGTGGATTCGACGCGGCTCAACGCCGAGGCGAACAAGGTGCAGCTGAAGGCCGGGCTGTCTGACCTGGCGACCGGCCGCTACGACATCGTCCTCGCCAACATCCTCGCCACGCCGCTGAAGGTGCTGGCACCTTTGCTGTGCGAGCACGTCGCACAGGGCGGTTCGCTGGTGCTGGCCGGCATCCTCGAGCGCCAGGCCGAAGAGCTGAAGCTCGCATATGCGCCCTATGCGGCGCTGGAAGTGAGCGACAGCGAGGACGGCTGGATTCTGATGACCGCGGCCCTCTAGATCGTCCTCGACGCTGGAGGTCGACCCTACAATCGGCGCCTCATGAGCCTGGTCACTCGCTGCCCCGCCTGCGCCACCACTTTCAAGGTGGTCAAGGACCAGCTTCGCATCTCCGACGGGTGGGTGCGCTGCGGCCGGTGCAGCGAGGTGTTCGACGCGACCGTCGATCTGCATGAAGCGCCCGATGCGGCGCCCGGACCTGCGGCAGTCGCACCGACGTCGGCGACTGGTGAAGGCACCATCGAGCGGCCCGCCGCCGATCCGCCGACCGAAATCGAATCGGACGAATCAGACGAATCGGCGGAGCCGCCGGCAGACGAGGAGTCCGTGCGGAACCTCGAGGAAGCGGACTTTCTCGACGATGAACAAGAGACCGAACCACCGCTTGCCGAGCCGACCGTTGCTGCACCGCCGCCGCCTGCGCCCAAATCCTCGGCATTGTCCGATGCGCTGTCGCTCGCCGTCGGCGTCGTTGCCGATGAGCCCTGGCCTCAGCGTTCGCAGCCGATGCGCGCGGCCGAAGCGCAAGTGATTCCGCCATATCCGTCGCTCCCGCCATTCCCGAACATCGACCTGAGCTTGCCGGCCGCCCCGCCCATCGGCCGCGAGCCGCCGCCGCCCCGGCCGCCGTCCCCACCTCCTCCGGTGGCCGAAGACGATACCGGCAATGCGCAACTGCAGAAGGCGCTGCGCCGTGCCCGAGCGAAGTCCGCCAAGATCGCCAGGGCGAAGGCACGCGGAGAAGAGCGGGCGGCGCGCGAATCGGCGCCCGTGGTGCTGGCCGCCAGCGAGCCTGAGCCTGCTGTCGAGCCCGCTCGGCGCAGCGCTCGGTTTTCGGGCGGCGCCGCCGAGGGATCGGCATTCTGGCAGCGGCCGGCGGTGCGGCGCTCGCTGATCGCCGCGGCCGTGCTGGCTGTGCTTCTTCTGCTCGTGCAGGTGCTGCATCAGGAGCGCGACCTCATCGCCGCTCGCCAGCCTGCACTGCGTCCCGCGCTCGTTGCACTGTGCAGCCTGACGGGCTGCGAGGTCTCGGCACTGCGCCAGATCGGCGCCATCACGATCGATGGCGCCTCTTTCGCGCGCGAGAAAAGCGGCGATGCCTACCGCCTCAGCTTCACCTTGCGCAATGCCGCCACCGTGCCCCTCGCGATGCCCGCTGTCGAGCTGTCATTGCTCGACATGCAGGAGCGCGCCGTGATCCGGCGCGTGCTCATGCCGGCCGAGTTCGGCGCGCCGACCGTCCTGCCGGCCCGTGCCGAGCGCGGGGCGTCGTTGCCGCTGGCACTGACCGGTCCCGAAGCCGCGGCACTGCCGCCGATCGCGGGCTACCGGGTGCTGGCCTTCTATCCTTGAGCCGCGCGCTCTTTGTTTTTTCAATCAACCAACCAACGGTTCATCCATGGCAGCAGTGATTTGCGGTTCCCTCGCGTTCGACACCATCATGACTTTCGAGGGGCGGTTTGCCGATCAGATCCTTCCGGACCAGTTGCACATCCTCAACGTGTCCTTTCTCGTGCCCGGCCTCCGGCGCGACTTCGGCGGTTGCGCGGGCAACATCGCCTACAGCCTCAACGCGCTCGGCGGCACCGCACTGCCGATGGCGACCGTCGGCAGCGACGGCAGCGGCTACGTGGAGCGGCTGCGAACGCTGGGCATCAGCACCGAGTTCGTGCGGCAGGTGGACGACAGCTTCACCGCGCAGGCCATGATCATGAACGACCGCGACAACAACCAGATCACGGCCTTCCATCCGGGCGCGATGCAGCAGGCGCACATCACGCGCATCGCGGCGCGCGAGGACATCGGGCTCGGCATCATCGCGCCCGACGGCCGCGAGGCGATGCTGCAGCATGCCGAACAGTTCAAGGCGGCGGACATTCCTTTCGTATTCGATCCCGGCCAGGGCCTGCCGATGTTCGACGGCAAGGAACTCGCGCATTTCGTCGACCTGTCCAGCTGGGTGGTGGTCAACGACTACGAAGGAAAGATGCTCTCGCAGCGCACGGGCTGGAGCCTTGCCGAGATCTCGAGGCGTGTGCGCGGACTGGTGGTGACCCTGGCCGCCGAAGGCTGCGAAGTGTGGACCGAGGGCGAGCGCGAGCACGTGCCGGGCGTGAAGCCGACGGCCGTGGTCGAGCCGACCGGCTGCGGCGATGCGTGGCGCGGCGCGCTGCTGTTCGGGTTGGAGCAGGGCTGGCCGCTCGCGCGTTGCGCAGCGTTGGGCAATCGCATCGGCGCGCTCAAGATCGCGCAGCGCGGGCCGCAGAACTACCGGGTGGATCGGAAAGCGCTAGGGCTGTAGACAAGAAAAGCCAGCACCTGTCTCGGTGCCGGGCCACAACAAAAAAAAGCCCAGCACCTTTCGGTGCCGGGCCACAATAGAAAAAAGCCCAGCACCTTTCGGCGCCGGGCTTTGTGCCTTCAAGGCCGCTGAAGGACTCAGGGCTTGCTGGCCGTCGGAAACGGCCAGGCTGCCTGCGGGTTCAGCGTCGTTTGCGCTGCAGGAGCAGGCGCTACGGCAGCCTTGGCGGGCGCTTTCGCGGCCTTCTTGGCAGCAGGCTTTTTCGCTGCTTTCTTGGCAGCAGGCTTCTTGGCTGCAGCCTTTTTCGCAGGCGCCTTCTTGGCAGGAGCCTTTTTCGCGGCGGCCTTCTTCGCCGGCGCCTTCTTGGCTGCTGCCTTCTTCGCAGGAGCCTTCTTGGCCGCGGCCTTCTTCGCCGGCGCCTTCTTGGCCGCTACCTTCTTGGCAGGAGCCTTCTTGGCGGCGGCCTTCTTCGCCGGCGCCTTCTTGGCTGCTACCTTCTTGGCAGGAGCCTTCTTCGCTACGACCTTCTTGGCCGGTGCCTTCTTGGCGGCGACCTTCTTAGCCGGAGCCTTCTTTGCAGCGGCTTTCTTGGCCGGCGCTTTCTTTGCAGTTGCCATTTCTATTTTCTCCTTGATCAAGTTGAAAAAATCAACCTTTTGAAGCACTCCACGCATGTTGGTAGCGTGAAGCGATTCATGGCGTTGGAGCAAGCCCCAGCACCATGAACACCTGAGCTTTTCACCGCCGCACTCTTCGGTGCGTGTAGCCGGCGAAAGCAATTCTTGAATTCACTTTATTGTCGGAACGATTCAATCCCAGGAGAGCGCACCACCCGACTGATACTCGATCACGCGGGTTTCGAAGAAGTTGCGCTCCTTCTTCAGGTCAATCATTTCGCTCATCCAGGGGAACGGGTTTTCCTCGTTCGGGAAGAGCGTTTCCAGGCCGATCTGCTGCGCGCGCCGGTTGGCGATGTAGCGCAGGTAGCCCTTGAACATGGAGGCATTCATGCCGAGCACGCCGCGAGGCATGGTGTCTTCGGCGTATCGGTACTCGAGCTCGACGGCCTTCAGGAAGAGGGCCTTGATCTCGGCCTTGAACTCCGCGGTCCAGAGGTGCGGGTTCTCGAGTTTCAGCTGGTTGATCAGGTCGATGCCGAAGTTGCAGTGCATCGACTCGTCGCGCAGGATGTACTGGTACTGCTCGGCGGCGCCGGTCATCTTGTTCTGGCGGCCCAGCGCGAGGATCTGGGTGAAGCCGACATAGAAGAACAGCCCCTCCATCAGGCAGGCGAAGACGATCAGCGACTTGAGTAGGGTCTGGTCGTTGTCGTGCGTGCCGGTGTGAAAGTGCGGGTCGCTGATGGCTTCGATGAAGGGGATCAGGAACTGGTCCTTCTCGCGGATCGACGGCACCTCGTTGTAGGCGTTGAAGATTTCGCTCTCGTCCAGGCCGAGCGACTCGACGATGTACTGGTAGGCGTGCGTGTGGATCGCTTCCTCGAAGGCCTGGCGCAGCAGGAACTGGCGGCACTCGGGGGCCGTGATGTGGCGGTAGGTGCCCAGCACGATGTTGTTGGCGGCCAGCGAATCGGCGGTCACGAAGAAGCCGAGGTTGCGCTTGACGATGCGGCGCTCGTCTTCGGTCAGGCCGTTCGGGTCTTTCCAGAGCGCGATATCGCGCGTCATGTTCACTTCCTGCGGCATCCAGTGGTTGGCGCAGGTGGCGAGGTACTTCTCCCAGGCCCACTTGTACTTGAACGGAACCAGCTGGTTGACGTCGGTCTGGCCGTTGATGATGCGCTTGTCGGCCGCTTTCACGCGGCGCGCGGCCTGCGCTTGCGGCACAGCTGCAGCGGGCCGTAGCGCGGCGCCATCATCGAGTGTGCGGAAAGTCGGGGCGACGGGAGCAATTTGCGAAGTCGGAAACTCCGACGAGCGACCAACGGTCGCGTCGTTGCTTGATGAGTGCCGCAATCCTTGTTGCAGATCCTTTGGCAAGGAGGGCTTGACTTCTTCGTCCCAGGTCAACATAGAAAAATCCAATGCTCAAATTATGTGAGCAACGATGTGAGTTGCAAAGTGCTGCTTCACATCGCGCTCCAATTATGTTGCCGTTATGTTGTTCGCATGCATCGTCATCTGTCAGGCGATGCCGCGAATCACGGCAACTTCACGCTGACATCACTGGCACGCTTCGCAGGTCGGATCGTCGACGCCGCAGAACGCGATGTCGGTTGCGGGCATCGCACTCAACTGCGCCTGCGCTGCGAGCGCGGCCGCTTCGAGCGCGCTCATGCCCGACGACGACGTGTCGTTCGAGCCCGAGGACACCGCGTTGAGCCGGCCCGATTGCACGGTCGATTTCTCGGCGTGCGTCGCGCTTTGCGTGCGCAGGTAGTAGGTGGTCTTCAGGCCGCGCAGCCAGGCGAGCTTGTAGGTGTCGTCGAGCTTCTTGCCCGATGCGCCAGCCATGTAGATGTTGAGCGACTGCGCCTGGTCGATCCACTTCTGGCGACGCGCAGCGGCCTCGACCAGCCAGGTGGTCTCGACTTCGAACGCGGTGGCGTAGAGCGCCTTCACGTCCTGCGGCACGCGGTCGATCGGGCGCAGCGAACCGTCGAAGTGCTTGAGGTCCATCACCATCACGTCGTCCCACAGGCCCAGGCGCTTGAGGTCGCGCACCAGGTAGTGGTTGATGACGGTGAACTCGCCGGAGAGATTCGACTTGACCGAGAGGTTGCCGAAGCACGGCTCGATCGAGGCGTCGACGCCGATGATGTTGGAGATGGTCGCGGTCGGCGCGATGGCGACGCAGTTCGAATTGCGCATGCCGTCGGCCTTGATCTTTTGGCGCAGCGCGTTCCAGTCGAGCGTGGACGAGCGGTCGACGTCGACGTAGCCGCCGCGCGCCTTCTCCAGCAGGTCGAGCGTGTCCAGCGGCAGGATGCCCTTGTCCCACAGCGAACCCTTGTAGCTCGAGTACTTGCCGCGCTCGCGCGCCAGCTCGGTCGAGGCCCAGTAGGCGTGGTAGCAGATCGCTTCCATGGATTCGTCGGCGAACTGCACGGCTTCTTGCGAGGCGTAGGGAATGCGCAGCTCGTACAGCGCGTCCTGGAAGCCCATCACGCCGAGGCCGACCGGGCGGTGGCGCAGGTTCGAGTCGCGCGCCTTCTTGACCGCGTAGTAGTTGATGTCGATCACGTTGTCCAGCATGCGCATCGCGGTCGCGATCGTGCGCTGGAGCTTCTCCTGGTCGACCTTGCCGTCCTTCAGGTGCTGCAGCAGGTTGACCGAGCCGAGGTTGCAGACCGCGGTTTCGGTGTCGCTGGTGTTGAGCGTGATCTCGGTGCACAGGTTCGAGGAATGGACCACGCCGGCGTGCTGCTGGGGCGAGCGCACGTTGCAGGCGTCCTTGAAGGTGATCCACGGATGCCCGGTCTCGAACAGCATCGTGAGCATCTTGCGCCAGAGGTCGGTGGCCTGGACCGTGCGGGTGGGCTTGATCTCGCCGCGCGCGGCCTTCTCTTCGTAGGCGACGTAGGCGGTTTCGAAGTCGGTGCCGAACTTGTCGTGCAGGTCGGGCACGTTGGAGGGCGAGAACAGCGTCCAGCTGCCCTTTTCCATCACGCGGCGCATGAACAGGTCGGGAATCCAGTTCGCCGTGTTCATGTCGTGCGTGCGGCGGCGGTCGTCGCCGGTGTTCTTGCGCAGCTCGAGGAATTCCTCGATGTCGAGGTGCCAGCTTTCCAGGTAGGTGCAGACCGCGCCCTTGCGCTTGCCGCCCTGGTTGACCGCCACCGCGGTGTCGTTCACCACCTTGAGGAAGGGCACCACGCCCTGCGACTCGCCGTTGGTGCCCTTGATGTGGCTGCCGAGCGCGCGCACGCGCGTCCAGTCGTTGCCCAGGCCGCCGGCGAACTTGGAGAGCAGGGCGTTTTCCTTGATCGACTCGTAGATACCGTCGAGGTCGTCGGGCACCGTGGTCAGGTAGCAGCTCGAGAGCTGCGAGCGCAGCGTGCCGCTGTTGAACAGCGTCGGCGTGCTCGACATGAAGTCGAAGGACGACAGCACTTCGTAGAACTCGATCGCGCGGGCTTCGCGATCGATTTCGTTGAGGGCCAGACCCATCGCCACGCGCATGAAGAAAGCCTGCGGCAGCTCGATGCGCGTCTTGCGCACGTGCAGGAAGTAGCGGTCGTACAGGGTCTGCAGGCCCAGGTAGTCGAACTGCAGGTCGCGCTGGGGCTTGAGCGCGGCGCCCAGGCGGTTCAGGTCGTACTGCAGCAGTTTTTCGTCGAGCAGTTCGTTGTCGACGCCCTTCTTCACGAACTGCGGGAAGTAGTCGGCGTAGGCCTGCGCACGTTCGGCCGGCATCACCTCGCGGCCGATGATCTCCTTGAAGATCGTGTGCAGCAGCAGGCGCGCGGTGGCGAAGGTGTAGTCCGGGTCTTTCTCGATCAGCGTGCGGGCCGCCAGGATCGAAGCCTTGTAGACCTCGTCGAGCGGCACGCCGTCGTACAGGTTGCGCATCGTTTCGGCCACGATCGGGCCGGCCGTGATGCTCTCGCCCAGCCCTTCGCAGGCCGATTCGATCAGGCCCTTGAGTTCATTGAGGTCGAGCGCGACGCGTTCGCCGCGGTCCAGCACGTGCAGCGTCGAAACGGCGATCTGCGCGTCCTGCTCGCCCGACTTCGAGCGTTCCTGCGCGCGGCGCTCGCGATACAGCACGTAGGCGCGCGCGATCTCGTGGTGGCCGCCGCGCATCAGGCCGAGTTCGACCTGGTCCTGCACGTCCTCGATGTGGAAGGTGCCGCCGCCGGGACGCGAGCGCACCATCGCGCGCACCACGCCCTGGGTCAGGTTGTCGACCGTTTCGCGCACGCTGGCGGAAGCCGCGCCCTGGGTGCCGTGCACCGCGAGAAAGGCTTTCATCATCGCGATCGCGATCTTGTTCGGCTCGAAGGGCACGACTGCGCCGTTGCGGCGAATGATCTGGTAGTTGGCGAGCGCGTTGCCGGCGGGGGCGCCTGCAACATCATTTTTTTGCGGCGTCGAGGGTACGGCGCGAGGGGTGGCGGGGGTGTTTAGAGCTGTTTGCATTCGATCCTCGGTTGGCAATTCTTGTTGGGGCGGCGGTGCCGCATGCGGCCGGTTGCTCGGCATGAAGCACGGGGCAGGGCACACTATATCTAGGGTCTCGTGGGTCTACAACCCACTAGATATAGTGTTTTACCAGTGATTCGAGGAACAAGTTCACACCGACGCTCCGCTGGACGAGGAGCTATGCCGCGCCGTTGCTGACCCACCTTAGCGCCTCCCGCTGGCCATGGGCTCTGCAAGCGCTTTTGGGCCTGAAAGGCGCATGGTTGCTGCACCGCCGGGGTTGCACGATCGGCGTTGTTGCGCTGCATCCGCCGCGCATCGCGGGATGCAGCGCGATTGAAAAATTTCAGCGCACTGCGACGCCGTCGGGGAACATCGCGCTGTCCCAGCCCAATTGCTCCTGCAGCAGGCGCCAGTCGAAGCCGCTGCCCGGGTCCGCCTTACGGCCCGGTGCGATGTGTTCATGCCCCGCGATGAACGCGATCGCATGGCGCTGCGCGAGCGCCGGGCAAAGGCTCGCGAGGGTCTCGTATTGGGCGGGCTCGAAAGCTTCACCCTCCAGGCCTTCGAGCTCGATGCCGATCGAGTCGTCGTTGCAGTTGGCGCGGCCGCGCCACGATGAGGGGCCGGCATGCCATGCGCGGTCGTCGCAGCTCACGAACTGCCACAATTCGCCGCTGCGGCGCACGTAGAAGTGGGCCGAGACCTCGATGCCGCGGATGGTTGCGAAGTAGGGATGCGCATCCCAGTCCAGCTGGTTCGTGAAAAGCTGCTGGACCTCGTCGCCGCCATAGCTGCCCGGCGGCAGGCTGATCGAATGCAGCACGATCAGATCGATCTGCGCGCCCTCGGGACGCGGCCCGAAATTCGGCGACCGCAGTTGCCGGGCAAAGCGGTACCAGCCGGCCTGCCAGAGGCTGGCGTTCCCTTCAGTCGTCGGCGCCGTTGCCATTCGCCTCGTCGCCGCTGGGCGTCGTGATGCCCAGGCGCGCGATCCGGTAGCGGATCTGCCTGAGGCTCAGGCCGAGCCGCGCCGCGGCCGCGGTCCGGTTGAAGCCACTTTCCTGCAGGGCACGCACGAGGATCTCGCGCTCCTGCTGGTCGAGGTAGCTTTGCAGGTCGCTCGGTACCGCGGGTACCGGCTTCGCGTCGGGAGCTGTTGCGGCCGTGCCGGCTGCCTGTGGTTCCGGCACTGCGGACGCCGGAGCCACAGGCAGCGCCATGCTGCTGCTGCTCACGAAATCGAGATGCAGCACATCGCCATCGCTCAACGCCACGGCGCGATGCAGGAGGTTTTCGAGCTCGCGCACGTTGCCGTGCAGCGGATGCTCCGCGAGGCTCTGCAGCACCTCGGGCGAAAGGACGGGCACCGGCATGCCGGCGTCGCGCGCGATGCGCGCGAGCAGGGCCTCGCAGAGCGCAGGCAGGTCCTCGCGGCGTTCGCGCAAGGCCGGCACCGCGATCTCGATCACGTTGAGGCGATAGAACAGATCCTGGCGGAAGCGGCCGGCCTGCACCTCGGCGTGCAGGTCCTTGTGGGTCGCGCTCACGATGCGCACGTCGACCGCGTCTTCTTGCGTCGAACCGATGGGACGCACGCTGCGCTCCTGGATTGCGCGCAGCAACTTGGATTGCATCGGAAGCGGCAGGTCGCCGATCTCGTCGAGGAACAGCGTGCCGCCGCGCGCGGCCTGGAAGTAGCCGTCGCGGTCCTGCGAGGAGCCGGTGTAGGAGCCTTTTCTCGCACCGAAGAACTCGGCCTCGAGCAGGTTCTCGGGGATTGCGCCGCAGTTGACGGCGACGAAAGGGCCCTCGCTGCGCTGGCTGCAGGCATGCACCGCGCGTGCCACCAGTTCCTTGCCGGTGCCGGACTCGCCGCGCACCAGCACCGGCGCCATGCCGCGCGCCACCTTGGCGATGCGCGACTTGACAACGCGCATCGGCTCGGAGGCACCGACCAGCCGCTCGAGCGCGGCCAGGCCGATATTGCTGGTGGTGGCCGCGATCTTGCTGCTGCTGTCGTCGGCCTGGCGCACGGGCCGCGCGGGTGCGGCCTGGGCCTGCACGGCAGAGGCTACGACGGCGCGGAACTGCTTGAGGTCCACCGGCTTGGTGAGGTAGTCGAAGGCACCGGCCTTGAGGGCCTCGACCGCGTTCTCGGCCGAGCCATAGGCCGTCATCACGACGCAACGCTCGCTGCGCTGGTCCTGCTGGATGCGCTGCAGGATCTCCATGCCGAGCCCGTCGGGCAGGCGCATGTCGGTGATCACGGCATCGAAGCGGCCGGCGTCCAGGTGCTCGCGGGCTTCCGACACGCTGCCGGCCGCCTCGACCCGATAGCCCTCGCGCAGGAGCGTGAGCTCGTAGAGCGTGCGCAGGTCGGGCTCGTCGTCGACAACCAGGATCTGGGCTGGGGGCCGGGGTGCTGGGGAGGTGGGGGTGCTCACGGCGCTATTGTGTCAGCCGGGTCTCGCCCGCAGCGAACGAGACGAAGAATTCGTTGCCCTCCGGACCCGCTTCGGAAAGGGCGCGGCGCTCGTAGCCGATCGTCGCGCCGTGCCGCTCGCACAGCTCCCGGCAGAGAAACAGGCCGAGGCCGCTGGAGCGGCTTTCGGAAGAGAAGAAGGGCTCGAACAGGTGGCGCTGCACCGCAGGTTCGAGCGGCGCGCCATCGCTCCATACCTGCAGGCTGGCGCGGCCGGCGGCGTTCCGGCGCGTCGTCACCTGGATCGAGCCTTCGCGATTGCCTGCATAGCGCGCGGCGTTGTCCAGCAGGTTCACGAGGATGCGCCGCAGGTGTTCGATGTCGAAGCGCACCACGCTGCCGGCCGCATCGAGCACCAACAGCACGCCCTGGCGCTGCGAGTGCCGCACCCATTCCTCGGCGAGCGTACGCACGGTCGAATCGAGCGCCAGTTGCTCGCCCAGCGGCAACACCCGCTGTTGGCGGGCCCGCGCGACATCGAGAACCTCGTCGACGATGCGCGAGAGGCGCTGCGCGTTCTGCTGCACCATCGTCGTCAGCTGGCGGTGCGCCGGGTCGACCAGGTCCTCGCCGAGCAGCGCGCTGGCCTGCGTGATGGCGGCCAGCGGATTGCGGATCTCGTGCGCGACGGCCGCGGACATGCGGCCCATCGCCGCCAGCTTCTCGGTGCGGATGCGCGCCTGGAGCTCGCGCAGGTCCTGCAGGAACATCACGCACAGGCTTTCGGTATGGCGGTCGGTGGCCGGTGTGAGCCGCGTGCGCACCCGCACTTCGCGCGGCGCGCCCTGCGCCTGCGCGACCGGGATTTCCTTCGATTGCGGCGTGCGCCGCGCGAAGGTCTGGCGCGCGATCGCGGCCAGCGCGGCCCAGGCCGGATAGGCGCTCAGCGCGAAGGGCAGCGCAAGTCCGGCCAGCCCCTGCCCGAGAATCGCGTCGGCCGCAGGGTTGGCGGCATGCACCTGTCCCCGCTCGTCGATCACGAGCACGCCTTCACTGAGGGTCTCGATCACGAGGTCGTTCACCAACGCGTGCATCTGGGCGCTGCTTCGATTGCGCTGCGCCAGCGCTTCTTCGCGCGTGAGCCGCCGCGCCAGCTCGTGCGCCAGCAGGGCCACCACGAACAGGCCGGTGCCGGTCAGCGCCGCCTGCACGAAACGCGGCGATGCGTCGCCCGGCTGCTGCAGCCAGTACCACCCCGCATGCACCAGCAGCAGCAGCGTGACGGCCGCGGTGGTGCCCAGGCCCACCATGCCCGAGCCCAGCACCGCACCCATCAGCACCGGCAAGGCAAAGAGCGGTGTGTAGTTGATGCTGCCTATCTGCAGCAATTGCAGTGTGGTGAAGGTAATCAGGTCGACGCCGATGGTCGAAAGCCAGGCGGCGCCGAAGCCGCGCACCGGCAACTGGAAGAGCGCATAGCGTGCCGCCAGCAAGGCCGCTGTCAGGTAGCCGACGGACAGCGCGATCGCCGCCGGCTCCAGCGGCTGCCCGAGTGCGAAGGTCACCGCCTGCAACAGCAGCAACACGACGGCGACGAAGCAGCGCGCGGTCATGAAGCCGCGCCAAAGGCGCAGCAGCGCCGAGCTTTCGCGGCCGAACTGATCGAGCAGGCTCCAGTCCGTCGCCGGCTCGCCGCCGCGCGACCAGAGGAAGGTGCTCATCAGCCCACCCCCAGGCTTGCTCGCTTCGCGTAGCTGCACACCCCCTTCGAGGGGGCGCTCCCAGCGGCCCGGCGAAGCCGGTTCCGCGGGAGCTCACGAACGGCAGCGCGCTGCGCGCGGCCACGCGAAGTGGAGAGCACAGCGAAATCGCTCATCCCGACCCGGCTTGTCGGTGCGCCGCGCTGCAGTAGACGGCGCCGTCGGGTCCGCTGATGGCATCCGCTGCCGGCAGGTGCAGCCCGCAATGGGCGCAGCGCACCATGGCCTGCGGGGCCCCGACGGCCGGCGTGGCGCGCGGCGGCGGCGGGCGCGAGCGCATCTCGTCGCGCCGATTCTTGCGCCAGAGCCAGATCGCCACGAAGACCACGGCAAGGACGAGCAGGTATTTCATGGTGTCGTGCGCGCCAGTACCACTTCGAGCACGAAGCGCGAGCCGACGTAGGCCAGCAGCAGCAGGGCGGAGCCCGCGTAGAGCACACGCCGGGCCGTGCGGCCGCGCCAGCCGAAGCGCGCGCGCCCGATCAGGAGCACCGCGAAACTGAGCCAGGCCAGCACCGAGAACACGGTCTTGTGGTCCCATTTCCAGGCGCGCGCGCTGGCGCCGTACAGCGTCTCGCTGAACAGCAGGCCGGCAAGCAGCGTGGCCGACAGCAGCACGAAGCCGGCGGTGACGAAGCGGAAGGTGAGACGCTCCATGGTCAAGAGCGGCACGCCGCCCTGCGGCTCGGCCGCGAGCCGGATCTGCTTCTCGGCGCGGGTCATGAGCCAGGCATGCACCACCGCCGCGGCGAACAGGCCGTACGAGGCGATGCCGAGCGCCAGGTGCAGCGGCAACCAGGGCGAGGCCGACACATGCAGCGGCGTGCCGGGGAACAGCACGGCCAGCAGCACCGCGGCCGCGCCCAGCGCCGCGAGCACGCGCCGCACCTTGAGTTGCGGGTACATGCGGCTTTCGATCGCGTAGACCGTCAGCACCAGCCAGGCCGTGACCGACAGCGCCGGCGCGAAGCCGAAGCGCGGATCGCCGCCGACCAGCCCGACGCCCAGTGCGCAGGCGTGCAGCAGCCAGGCCAATCCGAGCAGCCATTGCATGGAGGGACGGCCCAGCCAGGAAGAGGCAGCGGCGGTCGTGCCATAGGCGGCGGCAGTGGCGATGCCCAGCGCCACGCCGAGTGGGGAGGGGATCGCTAAAATCATCGGCTGGAGTTTAGCGTCTCGCCCTTGCCTGACGCCCTTCGCTCCCCACCTACCAATCCCGCCGAGCGGGAAGCACCATGGCCACCGCCCTCACCGAAAAATTCTCCCGCCTCGTCAAGCAGGTCAGCGGCCAGGCCCGCATCACCGAAAGCAATGTGCAGGACATGCTGCGCGAAGTGCGCATGGCCTTGCTCGAAGCCGACGTCGCCTTGCCGGTGGTGCGCGATTTCGTCGCGCGCGTGAAGGACAAGGCGCTCGGCCAGGAAGTGCTCGGCTCGCTGAAACCCGGCCAGGCGCTGATCGGTATCGTCAACCGCGAGCTGGCGGCGACCATGGGCGAAGGCGTGGCCGACATCAACCTGGTGGCCCAGCCGCCGGCCGTGATCCTGATGGCCGGCCTGCAGGGCGCCGGCAAGACCACGACGACTGCCAAGCTGGCCAAGCACCTGATCGAGAAGCGCAAGAAGAAGGTGCTGACCGTGTCGGGCGACGTCTACCGTCCTGCCGCCATCGAGCAGCTCAAGACGGTCACGAAGCAGGCCGGGGCCGAATGGTTCCCGAGCACGCCCGATCAGAAGCCGCTCGACATCGCGCGCGCCGCGCTCGACCATGCCAAGCGCCACTTCTTCGACGTACTGCTGGTCGACACGGCCGGCCGTCTTGCGATCGACGAGGTGCTGATGACCGAGATCCAGCAGCTGCACACGGCGCTGAACCCGGTCGAAACCCTGTTCGTGGTCGATGCGATGCAGGGCCAGGACGCGATCAATACCGCCAAGGCCTTCAAGGAAGCGCTGCCGCTGACCGGCATCATCCTGACCAAGACCGATGGCGACTCGCGTGGCGGTGCGGCGCTGTCGGTGCGCCAGGTGACGGGCGTGCCGATCAAGTTCGCCGGCGTGAGCGAAAAGATCGACGGGCTGGAGGTGTTCGACGCCGAGCGCCATGCGGGACGCATTCTCGGCATGGGCGACATCGTCGCGCTGGTCGAACAGGTCACGGCCGGCGTCGACGTCGCTGCCGCGCAGAAGCTGGCGGCCAAGGTCAAGAGCGGCGCCGGCTTCGACCTCAACGACTTCCTCGGCCAGCTGCAGCAGATGAAGCAGATGGGAGGCCTCTCCAGCATCATGGACAAGCTGCCCGCGCAGATGGCCGCCAAGGCCACAGAGGCCGACATGACCCGCGCTGAGCGCGACATCCGCCGCAAGGAAGGCATCATCAACAGCATGACGCCGCTGGAGCGCCGCAAGCCCGAGCTGCTCAAGGCCACGCGCAAGCGCCGCATCGCGGCCGGCGCCGGCGTGCAGGTTCAGGAGGTGAACCGGCTGCTCAACGAGTTCGAGCAGATGCAGGGGATGATGAAGAAGATGAAGGGCGGCGGCCTCATGAAGATGATGAAGCGCATGGGCGGCATGAAGGGCATGCCCGGGATGGGCGGGGGCGGCGGCATGCCGCGCTTCTGACGACCCCAAAGAAAAAGCCCGCTGTTCGCGGGCTTTTTTTCATGGGCGAGCGCGGGGGTGTGTCAAAGCCTCGCGAGACGCACCGCGTGCATCCATGCGCGGCGAAGCACGGCCGGCGAGCGCGACTCTTCGGGAATCACCAGGAAGCCGCGGTCGCGCAGCGAATTGCCCAGCGCGATCTGGCTGGTCAGCACGGTGAGCGGAATCGCCAGCAGCAGCGGCAGGCCGACCGGCATCAGCCAGGCCAGCGCGCCGGCATCGATCAGCGCGATGCCGACCGCCAGCGCTGCGATCACCAGCGTCATCGGCGCCAACTGGGTCGCAGCGATGCGCCACGGCACGGCAGCCGCTTCGCGCGGAGGCGACTTCCAGTCCAGCTTGAGGCCGGTGAGCGCCACGATCACGAACAGCGAGTGGGCCAGCATGCGGACCGGCGCCTGCACGATGGCCAGCGCGCTTTCAAGCGCGGCGCTCTTGAGCAGGCCGCCGACGCCGCCGTACTGGCGCTGCTCGCCGCGCATCAGCACGGCCGCGATGCCCAGGATGCGCGGGAGGAACAACAGGCAGAGCGTCCACAGCCAGAGGCCGGCCAGCTCCATCGGCATCACCAGCCAGTGCGCGACCACGCTCGAACCGGTGAGCCACAGGGCCGTGCCCAGCGTCAGGAAGGCGAGCCACAGCGGCGCCGAGACGTAGGCCATGGTGCCGGTGACGAACATCGCGCGGTGCACGGAATGCAGGCCCGGTTCGGCCATCAGGCGCGCGTTCTGCAGGTTGCCCTGGCACCAGCGGCGGTCGCGCTGCAGTTCGGCCAGCAGGTCCGGCGGCTGCTGCTCATAGCTGCCCACCAGATCGGCCACCAGCCACACGTGGTAGCCGGCGCGGCGCATCAGCGCGGCTTCGACGAAGTCGTGCGACATGATGCCGCCCGACATGCCGCCGGTGCCCTTGATCGGCGCCAGCGCGCAGTGTTCCATGAAGGGCTCGACGCGGATGATTGCGTTGTGGCCCCAGTAGTGCGATTCGCCGAGCTGCCAGAACTGCATGCCGAGCGTGAACAGGCGGCCCGTCATGCGCGATGCGAACTGCTGGGCGCGGGCATGCAGCGTGACGTGGCCGATGGCCTGCGTCGCGGTCTGGATGATGCCGGCCGTGGGGTTGGCTTCCATCAGCTTGACCATCGCTGTCAGGCAGTCGCCGCTCATCACGCTGTCGGCATCGAGCACCACCATGTAGCGGTAGTCCTTGCCCCAGCGGCGGCAGAAATCGGCCACGTTGCCGGCCTTGCGATGGGTGCGGCGCTTGCGCAGGCGGTAGTAGACCTCGACCTGCGGTTGGTTCGGGCTGTCGGCCAGGGCGGCGCGCAGCTCTTCCCAGGCAGCGCGCTCGGCGGCGGCGGTTTCGGGCGTGTAGCTGTCGGACAGCACGAACACGTCGAACTGCTTGGCGTGGCCGGTCGCGGCCACCGATTCGCAGGTCGCACGCAGGCCGGCGAACACCGTGGCCACGTCCTCGTTGCAGATCGGCATGATGATCGCCGTGCGCGCTTCCGGATTCATCGGGTGGTCGGCCACCTGCCTGGCCGACAGCGCATGCTTGTCGCCGCGTACCGAGACATAGAAGCCCATCAGCGCGGTCACGAAGCCGGTCACGACCCAGCCCGAGAGCAGGCCGTAGAGGGCGATCTGGCTGTATTCGAGCCAGAGGTTGTCGTAGTCGGGCTGCACGCGGGCGAACAGCGTCGAGGCGATCAGCGTGCTGAACACGGTGAGCGCCATGAACGCCAGGCGCCGCTGCGTGGCGGCACGCTGCCAGGGCTGCTTGGCCGCCGGGGCCGAGGCTGCATTGCGGGCCGCCTGGGCGGCGCCGCTGCCGGCGCCGAGCTTGACCAGGAGGGCCGTGCCGATGCTGTTCCAGAAGCCGCGCCAGGGGCGGGGCGCCATGGAACCGCGGTTGATCGGGGGCGCCGTCACCGAATTGGGATGGCGTTCTTCGCGGATCGGGCTGCGGTGCGAAAAATCCGCGGCCGTCAGCACCTTCAGTTGGGAGAAGTCGTTGGGCTTCATGTGCGACTCACCACCGTTGCTTCTGGACGGATGGCGTGTCGCCGATTGCCGGAAAGCGCTTGAAGACGCAATCCGGTGCGGCGCCGCCGGCATTTGCCAGCGCGGCCGCCGAATGACCCGCGGCACGGGGTCGCGAGAGGGAAAACTGCTTTTGACGCAGGCCGTCGCGCTGCGGGCGCAGTGCGAAAGATGGGCTGTTGAGTGCTGTCATGCCTCTACAGGGGCAAACCCTGTGCCAGCATGGAAAAACGCTTTCAGATCAAGCGCTTAGAGCGCTTCGGTGGTCTTTCGACTGACCGTGAACCCCGCCAGGGCTCCAAAACCCCCGAATTTGTCGCCGAATCCCGACAAGCCCTTGAGTCACCCTGGGGATGTTCAATCGAATCAATGACTTAGCTGCGTCGCTCGTCGGCGACAGGATCGTTGCCGGGCGACGCCGTGTCGGCCTTGAAGTGGCCGGGCGTGAGTTCGTGCTTCTGCAGCAGCCGGTAGAACTCGGTCCGGTTGCGGTCCGCCAGGCGCGCCGCGTCGGCCACGTTGCCATCGGTCAGCTTGAGCAGGCCGACCAGGTAATCGCGCTCGAAGCGCTGCTTGGCTTCGGCGTAGGTTTGGACCTCGACGCTCGGCACGCGCAGTGCGCGCTGTACGAGCGCCAGCGGGATCAGCGGCGAGCTCGACAGCGCGCAGACCTGCTCGACCACGTTGAACAGCTGCCGCACATTGCCCGGCCACGAGGCGGTGGTCAGCGCCTTCAGCGCTTCGGGCGCGAAGCCGGAGAGGCGCTTGCCGTACTTGGTCGAGAGCCGCTGGAGGAAATGGTTGGCCAGAAGCGGAATGTCTTCGCGCCGCGCCGCGAGCGTCGGCAGGTTCAGCGTGACCACGTTGAGCCGGTAATAGAGATCTTCCCGGAACTGCCCGGCTTCCATGGCCGCATCGAGATCGCGGTGGGTGGCGGAGATGATCCGCACGTCGACCGTGATCGACTGGGTCGCGCCCACCGGCCGCACAGCGCGCTCCTGCAGCACCCGCAGCAGCTTGACCTGCAGCGCCGGCGGCATGTCGCCGATCTCGTCGAGCAGCAGCGTGCCGCCGTCAGCCTGCTGGAACAGGCCCTTGTGGTTGGCGACCGCATCGGTGAAGGCGCCCTTCATGTGGCCGAAGAGCTCCGACTCCAGCAGCGCCTCGGGGATGGCGCCGCAATTGACCGCCACGAAGGGCTTGTCGGCGCGGGCACTGGCGCGGTGGATGGCACGCGCCAGCAGCTCCTTGCCGGCGCCGCTGTCGCCGCGCAGCAGCACGCTGGCGTCCGACTTGGCCACCATGCGCGCCTCGGCCAGGAGCTCGGACATGCGGTTGCTCCGGCTCACGATCTCCGAGCGCCAGCTCTCGTCTCCGCCCTTGCCGCTGCCGGTCACCGGCGCGCCCAGCGCCAGCGCCTGGGCGATCTTGTCGAGCAGCTCGCGCGCGTCGTAGGGCTTGGTCAGGTAGGTGAAGACGCCGCGCGCCGTGGCTTCAACCGCGTCGGGAATGGTGCCGTGCGCGGTCAGCAGGATCACCGGCAGCGTCGGATGGCGCTTGCGGATCTCGTCGAACAGCGCCAGGCCGTCGCGGCCCGGCAGCCGCACGTCGCTCAGGACCAGCTGCGGATGCTCGATCTCGAGCTGCGTCAGCGCCGATTCGGCCGAGGTCACGGCGGTGACCTGGTAGCCGGCTCCGGTGAGCCGCATCGACAGCAGGCGCAGCATGTCCGCATCGTCGTCGACGACGAGGAGGCGGGCGCCGCTGCTGCTGTTGCTCATGGCGCCGGCTTGTTGGGCGGGCTCGGCACCGGGGCCGCCGGTGGCGGGCTGTTGGGCCGCGAAAAGCTGCGTTCGATTGCGCGCAGCGCCTCGATGCGGTCGTTCAACTGGTCGATGCGTCGCTGGCTGTCGCGCAGCTGCTGGGCTTGCCGTTCGCGGTCGTCCTCGACGCGGCGCTGCTCCTGGTAGCGGGCAGCGAGCGCGCGGGCCAGCGGCTGCAAGGGCTGGGCATCGGGCGAGGGGTTGGCGGCCACGCGCTGCATCAGGCCGATGGCGCGTACGAGGTCGGCCGGAACGCGGGTCTGCGCAAGGACCAGCGCAATCTGCATCTGCGTCAGGGGCGCCTCGCCGGGGTCGCCGAGGCGCGCGAGTTCTGCCGCGAGTTCGTTGCCGCCGAGAGGCCGCACCCGGTCGGCGTAGGCGAGTATGGCGGCCACCGGGCCCTGCGTGAGCTGGGTGAACACCAGGGCCGGCTGCGTGGCCGGAGCCATCGGCTCGGCTTCGACGGGCGTGACGGGCGGCGGCGGCGGCGGAGCCGGCACCACGGCGACGGCTTGGGCCGGCGGCTTGCGAGGCGCGCTGCACGCGGCAAGCAGCATCGGCACGACGATCGTCATGACGAAAGCGGATCTGCGGGCGATCTGAGAAAAAAGCATGGGTCGGAAGTAGCGCGTGGAGCGGCGGAGTTCAGGCGGAGCGCGGCAGTTCGATGCGGAAGCGTGCGCCGGGTCCCTCCGGCAGCAGCATGATGCGGCCGCCATGAGCCGCAATGTACTCCTGCACGATCGACAGCCCGATGCCGCTGCCCTTGACCGAATGCTGGGGTTGCCGCTCGCCGCGGAAGAAAGGTTCGAAGATGCGGTCGCGATCGCCCTCGGCGATGCCGGGGCCGGCATCCTCGATGTCGATGCGCGCGGTGTCGGCCGTGCTCGAGACGGCGATCGCGATGGTGCCGCCGCGGGTCGAAAAACGGATCGCGTTCGACAGCAGATTGGCCAGCGCGGTGCCCAGCTTCACCGGGTCCACCACCACCGCGATCGGCTCGCCCTCCGCGCGCACGGTGAGGCCGCTGGCTTGCCACTGCAGGCGCTGGGCCTCGATCTGCTCCTCGATCAGCGGCAGCAGCGGCGTGCGCCGGCGGCGCAGCTCGCGCGCCTCGAAGGCTGCGGCATTGAAGCGCAGCAAGGCTTCGATCTGTCCCTGCAGCGCGATGGTGTTCTGCTGCAGGATCTGCGCGACCTCGCGCTGTGCCGGGTTGAGGGCGCCGGTCACGCCGTCTTCCAGCAGCGAGACGCCTTCGCGCAGCGCGGCCAGCGGGGTCTTGAGCTCATGCGATACGTGACGCAGGAAGCGTGCCTTGTCGGCGTCCAGCTCGGTGAGCCGCAACCGCAGCCATTCGAGCTGCTGCGACACGCGGCGCACGTCGGCCGGGCCGCGGATGTCGATCGGCTCGTCGAGCCGGTTCTCCCCGAGCCCGACGATGGCGCGCTCCAGCCGCTTGAAGGGCCGCGCCAGCCAGATGCCGAAGGCGAGCGCGAGCGACACCGCCAGCGCGCTGGCGGCCAGCACCTCGCGCATCAGGCGCCGGCGCGCGTTCTCGATGCGCTGCGCGAGCGCGTTGTTCTGCGTCTCGATCAGGAACTGGACCTGCTGCGCGATGTTGGTGTTCAGCGCATCGAGGTCTCGGAACTGCATCGCCATCGAACTCTCGCGCGCGAGCGCTGTTTCGGGCGCGCCGATCATCAGCCCCTCGATCACGCTCATCTGCGCTCGCCACTGGTCGGGGCCGGCGGACGGCAGCCCGTTGCGGCCGAGGCGATCGAGCACTTGGCGGGCGTCGCGTGCGGCCTCTTCGAAGCGGCGGCGCAGCACCGCATCGTTGAGCACCAGCGATTGGCGTCCCGCGCGCTCCATCGCGGCGCTGCGCTCGGCCAGCGATTGCACCGCACCCGACAGCGTGAGCGCGCGCGCCGCCGCGTCGCGGCTTTGCGTCATCAGCGCGTCGTACTGGAACACCGAACGCAGCGCGACGCCCACCAGCAGCGCCGTGATCAGCAGGAACGCGAACAGCAGCAGTTGCCGGAACGAACCGCGCGCCGATTTCAGCGCTGTCATCAGGCCGCCGGCACCGCGGCTTCGCGGGCCGATGCCTGGGGCGATTCGGCAGTCGGGATCTCTCCGCGCAGCGTGTAGGCCAGCGAGCGCGTGATGCGCACGTCGACCATGCGGCCGACCAGCCGCGCGTCGCCCTCGAAATTGACCACGCGGTTGCACTCGGTACGGCCCATGAGCTCGTGGGCATCCTTGCGTGAGGGCCCTTCGACCAGCACGCGCTGCACGGTGCCGACGCGGCTTTCCCCAAAGCGCTTGACGTTGCCGTCGATCGCGGCCTGCAGCCGCTGCAGCCGCGCGAGCTTGACCGCATGCGGCGTGTCGTCCGGCAGGGCCGCCGCCGGCGTGCCGGGGCGCGGGCTGAAGATGAAGCTGAAACTGTTGTCGAACTCGAGATCGTCGATCAGCTTCATCATCTTGTCGAAGTCGGCATCGGTCTCGCCCGGGAAGCCGACGATGAAATCGCTGCTGAGCGAAAGGCCGGGGCGGATGGCGCGCAGCTTGCGCACCGTGCTCTTGTATTCCATCGCCGTATAGCCGCGCTTCATCGCCATCAGGATGCGGTCGCTGCCGTGCTGCACCGGCAGGTGCAGGTGGCCGACGAGCTGCGGCACGCGGGCATAGGCGTCGATCAGGCGCTGCGTGAACTCGTTCGGGTGGCTGGTGGTGTAGCGGATGCGCTCGATGCCCGGAATCTCGGCGATGTACTCGATGAGGAGCGCGAAGTCGGCGATCTCCGCCGTGTCGCCCATCCGGCCGCGGTAGGCATTGACGTTCTGGCCCAGCAGCGTGACCTCGCGCACGCCCTGGTCGGCCAGGCCGGCGATCTCGACCAGCACGTCGTCGAGCGGGCGGTTCACTTCCTCGCCGCGCGTGTAGGGCACCACGCAGTAGCTGCAGTACTTGGAGCAGCCTTCCATGATCGAGACGAAGGCGGTCACGCCCTCGACGCGCGCCGGCGGCAGATGATCGAACTTCTCGATCTCGGGGAAGCTGATGTCGACCTGCGGCCGGCCCTCGCGCTCGCGCTGGTCCAGCATTTCGGGCAGGCGGTGCAGGGTCTGCGGGCCGAAGACCACGTCGACATAGGGCGCGCGCGCGATGATGGCCGCGCCCTCCTGGCTCGCCACGCAGCCGCCGACGCCGATCTTCACCCCGCGGGCCTTGAGGTGCTTGACGCGGCCCAGGTCGGAGAACACCTTCTCCTGCGCCTTCTCGCGTACCGAGCAGGTGTTGAAGAGGATCAGGTCGGCCTCCTCCACGTTGGCGGTCGGCTCGTAGCCCTGGGCGGCGTGCAGCACGTCGGCCATCTTGTCCGAGTCGTACTCGTTCATCTGGCAGCCGAAGGTCTTGATGAAAACTTTGGGGGTCATGGGTGCTCCCGGTGAGGTCCGGTTGGCTGGGCTCTGTCGTCATGGCGCGCCTGGCCGGCGGCGATGCGGCCGGGCCCTGGCGTCGAAGGCGGCCGCCTTATTGCCCGTAGCGGGGCAGCTGGTCGAACGGCGTCTTGCCGTCGTCGCGCGGGCCGGTGCCGGCCACGAAGGGCCAGAAGTTCAGGAGCGGCTTTTCCGCCGATTCGCGCTTGGCCTGCGCCTCCTCGGGCGTGAGGATCCAGACCTCGCGCACCAGGCCGGCGGCATCGCGCGTGTAGTTGACCAGCAGGTTCTGGCCGGTGATGGAAGCCGGCATCACCAGCATGTGCTGGGCGCTGCGGATGCGCGCGCCCGGCGAGAGCCGTTCGGGCTGGCCGTCGAGCTGGATCTCGGGCGGGTTCATCACCATGAACCGGCCGCGCAGCGTTCCGACGGGGAAATTGCGGCCGCCTGCGGCGGCTTCGTTCTGCGTTTGCGGCACGGGCGCATCTTGCGCCCAGGCGGGCGCCGTCAGGGCGCCGAGCGCTACTAAAATGAGAGCATTCCAGGGGGTGATGCAGCGGTTCATGGTGTTCATCCAGAGGCTGTGGGAGCGGGGATTCTAGCGGCCCCTTCCCTTGAGGCCCACGCCGGAGCCGCGCCCTGGGCGTGCGGTCTTGCATGGTCGCTTTACTTATCTTTACGGGGGTGATGGACTCTTGCAGTCCGCCGCTGCTCCAATGGTCGCTGTCAGGTAAAAGTGCACCCACTGCGCCTGCGATCCGCCCACGATCCAACGTATACGCTCCATGAAGAAGAATCTCGCCCTCACCGTTGCGGGTGTGTTGATCGTCGCCGCCGCAGCCGGCACCTGGTGGTGGTCCGGCACCAAGACGCGCAGCGTCTCGGAAGCCGCGGCGCCCAACGGGGCCGCGGTGGCGCTGGTCACGCTGGCAGCGGCGCAGCGGCAGGACGTGCCGGTCACGGTGCAGGTCAATGGCAGCGTGGTTTCCCTCAACAGCGTGGACCTGCGCCCGCAGGTGACCAACACGGTGCGCGAGGTGCATGTGAAGGAAGGGCAGTTCGTGAAGGAGGGCCAATTGCTCTTCACGCTCGACGACCGTCCCGACCAGGCCAACCTCGCCAAGGCGCGCGCGCAGCAGCAGAGGGACGAGGCCACGCTCGCGGACCTGGAGCGCCAGTACAGGCGCAGCCAGGAACTGGTGGCGCAGAACTTCATCGCCAAGGCTGCGGCCGACGCGACGCTGTCGCAGCTCGAGGCGCAGCGCGCCGCGGTGGCGGCCGATCGCGCGGCTGTGCAATCGGCGCAGGTGGCGCTGGGCTATGCGACGCTGCGCGCGCCGATCGCCGGGCGCATCGGCGCCGTCAACATCTATCCGGGCACGCTGGTACAGCCCAGCTTGTCGCTGGTCACGATCACGCAGCTCGACCCGATCGCGGTGAGCTTCCCGGTGCCCGAAGGAAAGCTGCAGGACCTGCTCGCAGCGGCCCGTTCGCACACGCCGGTCGAGGCGCTCATCGCCGGGCGCAAGGCGCCGATGAAGGGCGCGCTGAATTTCGTCGACAACGCGGTCGACCCGCTGATCGGGACGGTGCGCGCCAAGGCGGTGTTCGACAACGCCGATCAGGGCCTGTGGCCCGGCCAGTTCGTCGAGACCCGCGTCACCGTGCGCACCATCGAAGGCGCGACGGTGGTGCCGGCGGCCGCGATCATGATGCTGGCCGAAGGCAGCTCGGTCTACGTGATCGATGCCAACAAGACGGCTGTACGCCGCAAGGTCGAGACGCTCCACAGCTTCGGCACGCAGGTCGCGGTGCGCGGCATCGAGCCGGGCGAGCAGGTGGTCATCGAAGGCAAGCAGAACGTGCGTCCCGGCGGCAAGGTGCGTGTCGACGCAGCGGCCACGCCACAGCAACAGCAGCGGCCCGGCGGCCCGGCGCCCGAGACCACGCCCGGCAGCGCGGCCTCCGTCACGCCTTCCAACGCCAGCCTGGTCGCGGAGCGGGAGCGCTCATGAACATCTCCGAGCTGTGCATCCGTCGTCCGGCGATGACGGTGCTGCTCTCTGCCGCGGCGGTGGTGGCCGGCATCTTTGCCTATTTCCAGATCCCGGTCGCGGCGCTGCCGAGCTACAACACGCCGGTCATCAACGTCAATGCGCAGCTGCCGGGCGCCAGTCCGGACACCATGGCGTCATCGGTCGCGCTGCCGCTCGAAAAGCAGTTCTCCACCATCCCCGGCCTGCAGACCATCAGCTCGGTCAACACCCAGGGCGTGAGTTCGATCACGCTCGAATTCGTGACCAGCCGCGACATCGATGCGGCCGCGGTCGACGTCCAGGCGGCGCTGCTGCGCGCGCAACGGCAGCTGCCGATCGAGCTCACCCAGCTGCCGTCCTATCGCAAGGTCAACCCGGCCGACGCGCCGGTGCTGTTCATCGCGATGGTGTCGCAGTCGATGAGCCCGGCCGAGCTCAACGACTATGCCGAGAACCTGATCTCGCCGACCCTGTCGACCATCGACGGCGTGGCCCAGGTCGTGGTCTACGGGCGCAAGGCCTTCGCGGTGCGCGTCAAGGCCAACGCCGACCTGCTCAACGCGCGCAACATCACGCTCGACGAGCTGGCCGACGCGGTGCGCTCGGCCAATGCCAATACCCCGGTCGGCGTGCTCGACGGCCCGCGCCAGACGCTCACGATCCAGGCCAACGAGCAACTGATGAAAGCTGCCGACTTCGCCAAGCTGATTGTCGGCCAGCGCAACGGCGCGCCGGTGCGGCTGGACGAGGTCGCAACCGTTGAGGACAGCTTCGAGTCGGTCAAGACCGCCAGCAGCTTCAACGGTCAGAGCTCGATTTCGCTGGCGGTGCAGCGGCAGCCCAATGCCAATACGGTGCAGGTGGTGGACGCAGTGCGCGCGCTGATGCCCCGCTTCAAGGAGGAGCTGCCGCAATCGGTCGAGATCAACATGGTCAACGACCGTTCGATCTCGATCCGCGAGGCGGTGCACGACGTGCAGCTGACGCTGCTGGGCACCGTGCTGCTGGTGGTGCTGGTGATCTTCCTGTTCCTGCACCGCGTGGTGGCCACGCTGATTCCGGCCGCCACGATCCCGATCTCGCTGATCGGCGCGGTGGCGCTGCTCGCCGCCTTCGGCTACAGCCTGGACAACGTGTCGCTGCTGGGCATCACGCTGGCGGTCGGGCTGGTGGTGGACGACGCGATCGTGGTGCTCGAGAACATCATGCGCTACGTCGAGAAGGGCATGGAGCCGATGGCCGCCGCGCTGCGCGGCGCGCGCGAGGTCGGCTTCACCATCATCTCGATCTCGATCTCGCTGGTGGCGGTGTTCATCCCGATCTTCTTCATGCCGGGCGTGATCGGCCTGCTGTTCCACGAGTTCGCGGTGGTGGTGGGGCTGGCGGTCATGGTCTCGGCCGTGGTGTCGCTCACGCTGGTGCCGATGCTCGCGAGCCGGCTGCTTCGGCATACGCCGCGTGCCCACGGCGCCCCGGACCACGAGGAAGGCCACCCGGAGCCGGGCACTGCAATCGGGCGCGGCTTCGAGCGGGGCTACCGCTGGGTCCATGGCAGCTACCTGCGCTCGCTCGACTGGACGCTGCATCACCGCAAGCTCATGCTGGTCGTCGCCGCATCGACCTTCGCGCTGACGGCGTGGCTGTTCATCGTCATCCCGAAGGGCTTCTTCCCTGAGGAAGACATCGGGCAGATCTTCATCACGACCGAAGCGGCCGAGGACATCTCGTTCCCGGCCATGAAGGTCTTGCAGGATCGCGTCGCCGAGGCCGTGCAGGCCGATCCCAACGTGGCCTATGTCAACTCCTTCGTCGGCGTCGGCGGTTCGAGCTCCACACAGAACTCCGGCCGATTGTTCGTGGTGCTCAAGCCGCGCAAGGAGCGCGGCACGATGGCGCAGGTGATGGAGTCCCTGCGCACGCGCTTTCGCGAGATCCCGGGCATCGCCACCTACATGCAGCCGCTGCAGAACCTGCGCCTGGGCGGCCGGCAGAGCAAGGCGCGCTTCCAGTACACGCTGCAGAGCGTGAGCGCCGGCACCATGAACGTGTGGGCCGACCGGCTGATGGAGCGCATGCGCGCCGACCCGGCCTTCCGCGACGTGACCAGCGATTCGCAGAACCGCGGCCTGCAGGCCACCATCGACATCGACCGCAACAAGGCCGGCGTGCTCGGCGTCGAGGTCGGTGACCTGCGCACCGCGCTCTACAACGCCTATGGCGACCGGCAGATCGGCAGCATCTACGGCCCCAGCAACACCTACCAGGTGATCCTCTCGGCGGCCGACGACGACCGCCAGTTCGAGGAGGACATGGCGCGCCTGTCGGTGCGCAACAAAGCCGGGCAGCTGGTGCCGCTGTCGGCCTTCTCGAGCGTCAAGCGCACCGTCGGCCCGACCTCGGTCAACCACCAGGGGCAGCTGCAGGCGGTGACGGTGTCCTTCAACCTCGCGCCCGACGTGCCGCTGGGCGACGCGACCGCCAAGGTCGACCGGTTCAAGGCGGAGCTCAAGATGCCGCCCTCGATCATCACGAGCTACGGCGGCGACGCCGCGGTGTTCCAGAGCTCGCAGGCCAGCCAGGCGGTGCTGCTCATCCTGGCCGTGCTGGTGATCTACGTGCTGCTGGGCGTGCTTTACGAGAGCTACATCCACCCGCTGACCATCCTGGCCGGCCTGCCGTCGGCGGCGGTCGGGGCGCTGCTGTCGCTCAAGCTCTTCGGCTTCGACCTGACGCTGATCGCGACCATCGGCATCCTGCTCTTGATCGGCATCGTCAAGAAGAACGCGATCATGATGATCGACTTCGCGCTCGACGCGCAGCGCACCCAGGGCATGCAGCCGGTCGATGCGATCCGCGAGGCCTGCCGGCTGCGCTTCCGCCCTATCATGATGACCACACTGGCGGCCATGATGGGCGCGCTGCCGCTCGCGCTGGGCCTGGGCGCCGGCGCCGAGCTGCGCCAGCCGCTGGGCGTGGCGGTGGTCGGCGGGCTGATCTTCTCGCAGGTGATCACGCTCTACATCACGCCGGCGATCTACCTCGCGCTGGACCGCTACAGCGGCAGCGGGCCGATGCAGGAGCTGCCTGGGGAAACGCTGGCGCATGCGGCGCCGCACACCGCGAACTGAAAAGCCGGGCTCAGTGCACCGGATCGCGCTGCCAGGCCGCGGCGCTGCGCGCTGCGCCGGCATGCGTGCCGGCGCGACCCGTCGCAGTGGAATGGGCCGAGGCCGTGCCGCCATGCGTCACGCGCAATGCCCAGTCGCACACTACCCGCATGAAGATCTGTTGCGAGGCCATCGAGGTGAGGCTGTGGTCGATCTCGCCGATGAACTCGTATTCGAACTGCTGCATGAAGGGCTCGTGGGCAAAGGGCCCCAGCTGGTCGCGGCCGCGGTCCGTCACGTGCATGGTGCCGGTGTAGAGCTGCAGCACCGCCACGTTGCGCTCCGCCAGCTGGCTCATCGAGCGGCGGAACAGCGCGGCCGTGACTTCCGGCGGTTCGGGTTCGAAGATGCTGGGCGAGGCGGCGGCCGCGGCGCTGGCCGAGAACTTGCGCTGCAGCCAGCGCACCGTCTTGCCGATCACGGCCGGATTGGTCGGCACCGCCAGCGCGCGCCGCAGGGTGCGCTCGAGTTGTGCGCGGCGGCCCGGGAAGGCATAGCCGTCGAACATCAGCAGACCGACGACGCGTGCATCGGCCACGGCGAGCGAGAGCCCGTTGGTGGCGCCCGAGCACAGGCCGATCGCAATGAAGCGCCGAATGCCGAGCATGGTCTGGATCAGGTTCATCGCCGCCTGCAGATCGAATACCGCCTGCGTGAGAAAGTGCTCGGAGCCGCTGGCCGGGCCGCTGTCGCCCAGGCCCGCGAGATCGAAGCGGATGCTGCTGATGCCGCGCGCGGCCATCTGCCGCGCCAGCTTCACGTTGATGCGCCGGGGCCCGATACGGTGGTTCGCGCCCATGTTGAGCATGAGGCAGGCGACGGGCGCCAGCGAACCCTCGGAGGGCGTCGTGATGACGCCGATCAGCGAGCCGTCGGGTCCGAACTGGACGGGGATTTCCTTGTAGTCATTCATGGACTTCTGCCAGCAAGCGTTGAAGGGCCTCGGTGGGGACCATCGCGTTATTGGGATGCGGGTCGGAGGTCCAGATCAGCGGATGCTGGAACGAGGTGACGCGCAGCGGCATGTGGCGGGCCGCCTCCTTGCCCGCCCATTGATGGGCAACATGGTCGCCGGCATCGGCGAGCACCACGGTTTCGTGCAGCGCCGTAAGCTGCAGGGCTTCCGGGCCGAGCGCGCGCAGCTGCTGGCGCAGGAGCGGCGATACGCCGAAGCCGAAGATCTCGCCGGTGAAGGCATCGCCGTCCTTGGCCAGCCGGCGGCGCCATGCCGGGTCCGGCACGCAGAAGGAGCGTTCGAGCGCATCGACGTGGCCGGCGCGCAGTTCCTCGACGTAGCGCGCGCCGTCGATGATCGGGTCCCACAGGATGAGCCGGGCCGGATCGCAGCGCCCGCTCTTGGCCGCCAGCACCGCCAGGGCGGCGCCCAGGCGCGCGCCGAGCCAGACGATGCGCCGGCTGCCGGCGCGGCGCCGCAGCTCCTCGTGCGCGGTGCAGACGTCGCGCCGCCAGCCTTCGACATCGCCGTCGGTGTCCTCGCCGGGCGAGTCGCCGCTGCCGTGGTAGTCGAAGCGCAGCACCGCCACGCCGGAACGCGCCAGACGGTCGGACAGCACGCGGAACAGGCGGTGCGCGCGCACGGCCTCCTGTCCGAGGGGCGGGCAGATCAGGACGGCGATGCCGCTGTCGCGCTCTGGCGAATGGAAGAGCCCGAAGAGCTGCCGCGAGGCGGGGCCGAAGAGCAACGGAGTCATGCGTAAGTCTCGCTTTCGACGGCGGGCAGGCGCTGTACGACAACGGCCTCTTCGCATATCAGCACCCGTGCCACCGCACACAGGGCGCCCTGGACATCATGGAAGGAAGACAGCGCCAGGCGCACCACGCCGTCGGCGGAGGTGATTTTCACTTCGCGCGAATCGGCCACCACGCCCACGTCGAAGCTGCGCGTGTCGACCGAGAGGCCCATGCCGGTGGCCTTGAGGCAGGCCTCCTTGCGGGTCCAGCAGGCGAGGAAGGCGCGGTCGCGCGCGCTGGGTTCGAGCTGGGCCAGCGCATGCCGCTCGGCCTCGGTGAAGTAGCTTGCGGCCAGTGCCTCGGCATCCGGCATGGGGCGCAGCAGTTCGACATCGACACCTACTTCGGCCTCGTCGCAGACGGCGATCAGGGCCACCGACTGGCTGTGACTCAGGTTGAAGCGCAGCTGCGCATGCTCGACCAGCGTGGGCTTGCCGAAGGCGCCGTGCTGGAACTCCAGCAGGCTCGCGGGAGCGCCGCATTGCGCGGCGAGCGTCTCGCGCAAGGCCGCATGGGCGGCGACGAAACGGTTGCGGTCTCGCCGGAAGACGAAGCGCCGGGCGCGTTCCCACTCGGCCTCCGACAAGGAAGCCACCGCCTGCGGCGCCGGCGTGGCGTCCAGGTCGACCTGCCATAGGCGGCAATGTGCCGAGGAGGGGAGTTGCGTGATCGTCATGGCGGCCTCTTCAGCTCTTGCGGCTCCAGCCGGAGAACACGCGGCCGAGCAGGCCGCCGCGCCGCGACTCGTTCACTGCCGGCGCGGCGGCCAAGGCGTCGAGCGCCGTGCCGGCAGCGGCCGAGGCCAGCTGCCCCAGGCCTTCGAATACGTAGCGTCGCGGTTCCACGCGGAAGCCCATCACCTGTTCGGCTTGCTGGATGACGCGCATCGCGAGCAGCGAGTCGCCGCCGAGGTCGAAGAAGTTGTCGTTGGCGCGGATGTCGTTGACGTCGATGCTGAGCGCGCTGGCCCAGATCTGGGCCAGCTTCGCCTGCTCGGGCAGCAGCAGCACCTGCGCCTGCGCCTGCGGAGGCCGCGCGGCCACGGTTTGCGCGGCGGCGGGTGCCGGCGCGGCGTCGGCTGCGAGCCGCTGCAGATAGACCGCGCTGTCCGAGCCGGCCGGCGCCGCGATGGCTTCCAGCGTGGCGTCCGGCTGCTGCGCGACCAGGCGCAGCAGCTCGAGGTAGCGCTCCTTGAAGGCGGCGCCGGTCTCGCGCTTGTAGATGTCGGCGTTGTAGACCACCGCGCCTTCGAGGCCGTTGGGCTTGTCCATCAGCCAGATGCCGAGATCGTCGGTCGCGCCGCGCTGCGGCAGATGCATCTGGCGGTGCTGGAGGCCGCCGATGTCGCGCGGCCGCTCGCGCGCGTCCTGAAACGAGAACAGGGCCTGGTAGAGCCCCACGCCCTGCGCGCGCTCCACGAACTCGGGCTCGCTGACCAGGCGCTCGAAGGGGATCTGCTGATGGCTCATCACCGCGATCAGCTCCTGCTTGACGTAGCGCATGAACTCGCCGAAGCGCAGCGAGCGGTCGATCTGGAAGGACAGCGGCAGCACGTTGTTGAAGAAGCCCATCACGGGCTCGAGCTCGGGCGCCTCGCGGCCACGCACCGGCGTGGCGATGACGATCGAGCGGCTGTCGACGATGCTGCTCATCATGAGAATATAGACGCCCAGGGTCAGCATGTTGAGCGTGACGTCGTGGCGCTGGCCGGTCTCGCGCAGCCGCTCGGTGAGCGCCTTGTCGACATTGATCCAGTGCGCGCCGCCCTGGCCGCTCATGCCCGCGCGGCGCGGCATGTCGGTGCGTGGCGCCTTCGGCGTCGGCGAGTTCGCGAAGCGGTCCTTCCAGTAGCGCAGCTGGAGCTCGGCCTCGGGCTCGGTGAGCCAGCGCGCATACCAGTCGGCATAGTCGCCGTGGGTCACGGCCAGCTCGGACAACCCGTGCGCCTCGCCGCGCACCAGCGCGCCATAGACGGTCGACAGCTCGCTCTGCAGGATGTCGAAGGACCAGCCGTCCCAGATCAGGTGATGCGGCACGAAGACGAAGGCGTGATCCTCGGCCGCGATCTTGTAGAGCGCCGCGTGGAACATCGGTGCGCGATGGATGTCGATCGGGCGATCGGCCATCTCGTGCATGCGCTCGGTCAGCTCGGCTTCGCGCTGGTCCTCCGGCAAGTCGCCGAGGTCGAACACCGGGAGTTCGTAGGCCACGTCCTTCGCGATCAGTGCGGCCGGCGCGCCGGTGGCGGGATCGGTGCCGACCGCGGTGCGCAGCGAGGGTTGCCGCGCGATGATCGTCTGCAGCGCCGCCTTGAACTTCTCGATGTCCAGCGGCCCGCCGAGCCGGTGCGCGGACGGGGCGTTGTAGGTCGGACGCCCGGGATGCAGCTCTTCCACGAAACGGATGCGCTCCTGCATCGGCGTGAGCGGTGCGCTGCTGCGGTCCGCGACATGCGCGATGGGTGCGCTGCGCGGCGCGTTGCTGCCGTCGAGGCCTTCGATCGCCGCGGCCAGCCGTTCGGCCGTCGGCGCCTCGAACAGCATGCGCAGCGGCACCGTGAGCCCGAACTCTCGGCTCAGCAGGGTCGCGAGCCGCGCCGCCAGCAGCGAATGGCCGCCCAGCGAGAAGAAATCGTCGCGGATGCCGAGGCCGGGCAGATTGAGCACGCGCTCCATGGTCTCCAGCACGATGCGTTCGCGCTCGTTGCGCGGCGCCAGCCGCTCGCCGGTTTCCTGCCGCGTCGCGCTGGGCTTGGGCAGCGCCTTGCGATCGACCTTGCCGTTGGGCAGCAGCGGAATGGCGTCGAGGCCGACCACGTGCTGCGGCACCATGTACTGCGGCAGGCGGCTGCGCAAGTGGCGGTCGAGCGCGGTCAGGTCCACCGTGGCGCCCGGCGAGGGCGCGAGGTAGGCCACCAGGCGCACGTCGCCCGGCTGGTCTTCGCGCGTGACGACCACGCTGCGCGCCACGCCCGTTAGCTCGTTGCAGCGCGCCTCGATCTCGCCGAGCTCGATGCGGTAGCCGCGCACCTTGACCTGGAAGTCGAAGCGGCCCATGTGCTCCAAGAGGCCGTCGTTGCGCCAGCGGCCGCGGTCGCCGCTGCGATAGATCAGCGTATCGACGCCATCGATCGCGGTCGTCACGAAGCGCTCGGCCGTGAGCTCGGGCCGCTCGAGGTAGCCCAGCGTCACGCCCAGGCCGCTGATGCAGATCTCGCCCGGCACGCCGATCGGGCAAGGCTGCAGGTTGCCGTCGAGGATCCAGACGCCGGTGTTGGCCATCGGCCGGCCGATGGAGACGCCGCGCGCCGCGACGATCGGGCGCTCCATGCGCCAGACGGTCGACCACACGGTGGTTTCCGTCGGTCCGTAGAGGTTCCAGAGCTCGCTCGTGCGGTCCATCAACTCGAGCGAGAGATCCGCGGGCACCGGCTCGGCGCCGATCCAGGCGCGGAAGCCGCGCGGGCCCGACCACTCGGCGTCGAGCAGCAGCCGCCACATCCCGGGCGTGGCCTGCAGGATGGTGATGGCTTCCGACTCGAGCAGCGCGCGCAGCCGATTGCCGTCCATCGCGACTTCGCGCTGCACGATCACGATCTCCGCGCCGGCCGCCAGCGGCAGCATGACTTCGGGCACCGCCATGTCGAAGGACAGCGTGGTCACGGCCGCCATGCGGTCGTTCGGGCCGATGCCCGGCTCGCGCTGCATGGTCTGCATCAGGTTCGCCGCTGCGCGGTGCGGCACGCACACGCCCTTGGGCTTGCCGGTCGAGCCGGAGGTGTAGATCACGTAGGCCGTGTCCTCGCCCTGCGCATCCTGGGCGCCGGGCGCGAGCGGCGTGGGCGCTTCGTTCTGCCAGGCGGTGTCCAGGTCGAGCAGCAGCACGCGGTCGGCCGCGTCTTCGCGCCACATCTTCGGTGCCGCGGCGATCGAGGAGGCGGTCAGCAGCAGCCCGAGCTTCGCATCCTCGGCGTAGTAGTCCAACCGCGCCTGCGGGAAGGCGGGGTCGAGCGGCACGTAGGCGGCGCCGCTCTTGAGCACCGCGAGCAGGGCCACGAACATGTCGAAGCCGCGGTCCAAGCACAGGCCGACGCGTTCGCCGCGGCCCATGCCGCGCGCACGCAGCGCATGGGCCAATCGGTTCGAGCGCTCGTCGAGTTCGCGGTAGCTCATGCGCTGGGCGCCGTCGCGCAAAGCCGGCTGCGCGGGCTGCGTCGCCGCATGCGTCATGAAACCGGCATGCATCAGCGGCGCGCCTTCCAATGGCGTCGGCGCCGGCTGCAGCGTCGCGAGGGCATGCGCTTCGGCGGGCGACAGCAGCGCGAGCTTGCCGACCGGGCAGGCCGGCTCGCGCACCACGGCGCGCAGCAAGGTTTCGTACATCCCGAGCCAGCGCCGCACGGTCGCATCGTCGTAGAGGTCGGCGTTGTACTGCGCCTCCATCTGCATGCCGCCCACCACGGGCGTCACGTTGAGGAAGAGCTCGAAGTTCTCGTAGCGGCGCGCGATGGTGCTCTGCTCGACCTGCAGGTCCGGAAAATTGCCCTCGTTGGGCGCTGCATCGCGGTCCACGTTGAACAGCACGTTCACCAGAGGCAGCCGGCTGGGGTCGCGCGGCACGGGCAGCTTCTTGAGCAGCGCACCGTAGGTCAGGGTCTGGTGTTCGAAGGCGTCGAGCAGGGCGCTGCCTGCCTGGCGCGCCAGCGCATCGAAGGGCGCCTGGGCGTCGACCGCCACGCGGATCGGCAGCAGGTTGACGCAGTGGCCCACCAGCGAGGGCATGTCGCTGGGCATCTGGCCCGCGGCCGCGATGCCGATCACCAGGTCGTCCTGCGCCGTCAGGCGGTGCAGGGTCGCGGCGAAGGCGCCGAACATGGTCGCGAACAGGCTGGTGCCCGAGACGGCGCCGACCTTGCGCAGGCCGTCGATCAGGTCCTGGCTCAGCACATGATCGATGCGGTAGGCATTGAAGGTGCGCACGGCCGGCCGCGGGCGGTCGAGCGGCAGCTCCAGCACCGGCAGGCTGCCGCCGGCGAAGCGCGAGAGCCAGTAGCCGACGTGGGCGTCCATCTCGGGGCTGTTCGCCTCTTGCGCCTCCCAGGCGGCGTAGTCGGAGTACTGGGCCGCCGGCGCCAATGCCGGACCGGCGCCGATCTGCTCGGCATAGAGACTGCCGAGGTCCTGGCTGATGACGCCCCAGGACCAGCCGTCGCAGACGGCGTGGTGCGCGCTCATCACGAGCACGTGGTCGATCGGCGACAAGCGGTAGAGCGCGGCCCGGAAGAGCGGGCCCTGCTCGAGCTGGAAGGGCTCGAGCACGGCGGCCACGCCGTCTTCCTCGAGCCTGCGCTTCTGCGCCGCCGCATCGAGCGCGCCGAGGTCGTGTTCGGCCATGTGGACCGGCACGGCCTCGCCGATCAGCAGCTGCGTGCCGTCGGGCGAGATGGTGGCGCGCAGGGACTCGTGGCGCGCGACCAGCCGGTCGAGCGCGCTGGCGAGCGCACGCGTGTCCAGCGTGCCCTTGAGGCGCAGCCGGAGCGTCTCGTTGTAGGCCAGCGAGGCTTCGGGACTCAGGCGATCGCCGAGCCAGACTTCGCGCTGCGCCTCGGTGGTCGAGACGACCCGCTCGATCAGGCCCGAGGCGAAGGGATCGAAGTCCTCGGTGGCGTCCTCGGCGGACAGGGTGGCGACTGCGTCGATCATGCTTTGTACTTCGTGAATTTGCCGTGGGCGTTCGGATCGGGCACGAACCACGCGGGTTGGCCGTCCTTGTCGCGGCCGAGCCGCGCGTCGGGTGCGGGTGGATGCGAGGGGTCGAGCACCGTCTTGGGCGCGGCGCGGCGCGGCAGCAGCTCGGCTTCCTGCATCTCGGCGACCGATTCCTTGAAGGCGGACTTGATGGTCGCGATGTCCTCTTGCGAATGCGCGGCCGTCATGAAGCAGGGGAAGTTGTCGAGGATGTGCACGCCGCGGCTGCGCATCATCGCGAACAGCAGGTCCTGCAGCGGATGGTCTTCGAGCCAGCTCACGCGCCACAGCGATGAGAAGTAGCGGATCTCGACCGGCGCGCCGACCTCGCGGCAGAAGGCCGAGAGCTCGTCGGCCATGGCCGCGGTGTGCAGGTTCAGCTGCGTCTGCAGCTTGTTGTTGTCCGCCTTCAGGTGTTCGAGCGCGGCCTTGGCCGCGGCCAGCGCGAGCGGATGCCGCACGAAGGTGCCGGCGAAGTAGGTCACGCCCACGGTGGGCACCGAGTCGTCGCCGTACTGCCAGGGACCGCCGTCGAGCGCATCCATGTACTGGCGCCTGCCGGCGATCACGCCGACGGGGAAGCCGCCGCCCAGCACCTTGCCGTAGGTGGCGAGGTCGGCGCGGATGCCGAACAGCGCCTGCGCACCGCCCAGGTCGCAGCGGAAGCCGGTGATGACCTCGTCGAAGATCAGGCAGGTGTCGGACTTCTCGGTGATCGCGCGCACCTCGCGCAGGAACTCGCGCGGCTGGAAGTCGGGCCGGCGGCTCTGCACCGGCTCGACCAGCACGGCAGCCAGGTCCTCGGCGTTGGCGCGGATGAATTCGAGCGCCTCGGGCGTGCCGTAGTCCAGCACGCGCACGTCGCCGAACATGCCCTGCAGCACGCCGGGTGCCGCCGACATGCCCTTGGCATTGCGGCCCGCGCGCACCAGCACCTCGTCGAAAGTGCCGTGGTAGGAACCGGTGAAGAGCACCACGGTGCTGCGGCCGGTGACGGTGCGTGCGATGCGCAGCGCCGCCATCACCGCCTCGGAGCCGGTGTTGCACAGGCCCGCGCGGTCGAAGCCTGTGAGCTCGCACAAGAGCCGGGTCACGTCGGCGGCCAGCGGGTGCTGCGGGCCGATCTCGTAACCCAGGTCGAGCTGCTTCTTCACCGCCTCGTTGATGAAGTCGGGCGTCCAGCCGAAGAGGTTCATGCCGAAGCCGTTGAGCGTGTCGACGTACTCGTTGCCGTCGATGTCCCACATGCGCGAACCCTTGGAGCGCTCGATCACGATCTGGTAGGTGATCTCCTTGGTTGCGGGACGGAAGCCGTTGACCACGCGCGGATCGGCCATGTGCGGGCGGTTGCGCTCGGTGAAGGCCTTGCTCTTCTGCGTGCGCTCGACATAGCGGCGCATGAAGGCCGCCAGCCGCGCCTTCTGGCGCTCGGTAGGCTCCTTGCTCTGCGTGTGGATGCGCGCGATGGCGCCGAAAGCTTTCTTGACGTCGTATTTCGGTGCGACGGGCGGCTCCTCGGCAGCCGGCTCGGGGGTGTTGGACGCCGTGGCCGCGGCGGTGGCCATGGGCGTGGGTTGCTCGACCGCCGGTGCCGGCAGCGCAGGGCTGGCCGGAACCGTCGGCGCCGCCGACAGCAATGCGAGTTGCTGTTGCATCAATTGCATCTGTTGCGCGATCACCTGCTGCATCAGGCTGCCGTTGGCGCCGGCCGCAAGCGGCGCCACGGGCTGCATGGCCGGCATCGCCACGGGCACCGGCTGCTGTTGCTGCTGCGCGGCGACCGGCATCGCCGGCGCGGCCTGCGCGGGCACTGGCGCGGCCGCTTCCGGCGGCAGCGTCGCATCGAGGAACTCGGCCAGCGCGTCGAAGCTGCGATAGCTCTCCATCAGCTGCCGGAACGTCAGGTTGACCTTGAAGGTCTTCTTGACCTGCAGGGCGGCCTGCGTGAGCGTGAGCGAGTCGAGGCCGATCTCGACGAAGGGCGCGGCGCCGTCGACGTCGGCCATCTCGGCGCCCGAGAGGTTCTCGAACAGCTCGCGCAGGCGCGCGACGAGGGAGGCGCGCCGCGCGGGCGGTGCGGAAGTGGCGGCAGCAGCAGCGACGGTCATTGTCAACTCCGGAATCGATGGGGTCGGTGGGGGCACGGATGCGGAAACAGCGGGCGCGGGCGCAGGCGCTGGTGCGACAGGCGCCGAAGCGATGTCGACCCAGAAGCGCTTGCGCTCGAAGGGGTAGGTGGGCAGGCGCACGCGCTGCTTGCGTGCGCGCCTGTCGAGGGCGGCCAGGTCGATCTCGACGCCCTGGGCCCAGAGCCGGCCGGCGCCGAGCCGCCAGGCCGCGCTCTCGCTGCTCGGCTGGTCGGCGAGCAGCGAGGCCGCCGGTGCGGGCAGGGCCTTGGAGGCGTGCTGGCGCACCAGGGTGGCCAGCGTGTTGCGCGGGCCGATCTCGACGAAGAGCGGATGCGCGAGCTGGCCCAGCACCTCGCGCACGGCGGGCGAGAAGCGCACTGTCTCGCGCAGGTGGCGCGCCCAGTAGCGCGGGTCGGTCGCTTCCTCGGCGCTCAGCAGGCGGCCGGTGAGGGTCGAGTAGATCGGGAGCCGAGGCGCGGCAAGCGGGGTTTCGCGCACCAGCGCCTCGAAGGGCGCGACGGCCGCATCCATCATCGCGGAGTGGAAGGCATGCGAAGTCGAAAGCGTCTTCGCGACGATGCCCTTGGCTTCGAGCTCGGCGCGCAGCTTCTCGATGGCGTCGCTCGGGCCTGCGGCCACGCAGACCGCCGGGCCGTTGTCGGCCGCCAGCGAAATCCCTACGGGCAGCAGCGGCTGCAGCTCGGCGGCCGGCAGCCGCACCGAGAGCATGGTGCCGGCGGGCAATGCCTGCATCAGCGCACCGCGCCGCGCGACCAGCCGCGCCGCGTCCTCGAGCCGCATCACGCCGGCCAGCACGGCGGCGGCGAACTCGCCGACGCTGTGGCCGATCATCGCGGCCGGCTTCACATCGAGCGCCATGAGCTGGCGTGCCAGCGCGTATTCGA
Source organism: Variovorax sp. Soil_C_33 (assembly GCF_057656935.1). NCBI lineage: Bacteria > Pseudomonadati > Pseudomonadota > Betaproteobacteria > Burkholderiales > Comamonadaceae > Variovorax > Variovorax sp. Soil_C_33. Next base: position 40,669 of record NZ_JBDGJK010000008.1, on the reverse strand, counting down.
GCGCGAAGGTGGCGGGCTGCGTGGCCGAGGTCGGCGCCAGCGCGGCAGCATCGTCCGAGAACATGCGCTCGCGCAGGTCGAAGCCGAGCACGCCGTCGAAAGCCTGCAGGCATTCGTCGAAGGCGGCGCGGAACACCGGCTCCGCGGCATGCAGCGTGCGCCCCATGCCGGCGTACTGCGCGCCCTGGCCGGGGAACATGAAGACCGCCTGCGGCACCCAGGCGTTGATCGAGGCGCCGGCGCGTGCGGCCGAATCGGCGCTGCGCAGTGCCGTCACTGCTTCGTCGATGGATTCGGCGACCACGCAGGCGCGCTGTGCGAACTGCTTGCGTCCGACGCGCAGCGTATGGGCGACGTCGGCCAGCGAGAGCTCGCGGTGCGCGTCGAGGTGATCGGCCAGCCGGGCGGCGGCGGTGGCGAGCGCCGCCGGCGTCCGCGCAGAGAGCGTGAGCAGTTGCGGGCCGCGCGCCGGATCGGAAGGCGCAGCGAGCGGCGCTTCCTCGACGATCACGTGCGCATTCGTGCCGCCAACGCCGAAGCTGCTGACGCCGGCGCGCCGCGGCGCGGCCTCGCGCGGCCAGGGGCGAAGCCGGCTGTTCACGCGGAAGGGCGTGGCGTCGAAATCGATGGCCGGGTTCGGTGCCTCGTAGTGCAGGCTGGCCGGGATCGCCTCGCAGTGCAGGGCGAGAGCGGTCTTGATGAGGCCGGCCGCACCCGCGGCGGTGACCATGTGCCCGACATTGCTCTTCAGCGAGCCGATGGTGCAGAAGCCGGTGTCGGCGGTGTGCGCGGCAAAGGCGCGCGCGAGGCCCTCGACCTCGATCGGATCGCCCATCGGCGTCGCGGTGCCGTGCGTCTCGATGTAGGAGATGCTGCGCGCCTCGACGCCGGCCGAGGCGAGCGCGGCTTCGATCACCGCGGCCTGGCCGTCCACGCTGGGCGCGGTGAAGCTGGCCTTGGCGCCGCCGTCGTTGTTGATGGCCGCGCCGCGCAGCACCGCGTAGATGGTGTCGCCGTCGGCGATCGCGTCGGAGAGACGCTTGAGCAGCACAACCGTCGCGCCGTCGCTGAACACCGTGCCCTTCGCCTTGGAATCGAAGCTGCGCGTATGGCCATCGGGCGACAGCATCGAGCCTTCGTTGTAGAGATAGCCGCTCTTCGGCGGGCAGGTGACGGATGCGCCGCCCGCCAGCGCCATGCGGCACTGGCCGGTGCGCAGCGCGAAGAAGGCCTGCGCGATCGCGACCAGCGAGGTCGAGCAGGCGGTGTGCACGCTGACGGCCGGGCCGGTGAGGTTGAGCTTGTTCGCCACGCGCGTGGTGATGTAGTCCTTCTCGTTGGCCAGCATCACCTGGAACTCGCCGACCATCTCGACCAGGTCGGGCCGGGTCGAGACATGGCGCTGGAAATAGCTGGCGTTGTACATGCCGCCGTACACGCCGACCGGGCCGGGCGCCTGGTCGGGCACGTAGCCGGCGCGTTCCAGGCATTCCCAGCAGATCTCGAGGAACACGCGCTGCTGCGGGTCCATGAGCTCCGCTTCCTTCGGGTTGATGCCGAAGAAGGCGGCGTCGAACTGATCGATGTCGTCGATCACGCCGCGGGCGCGCACATAGAGCGGGTCGGCGCGCAGCGCGGCGCTGACGCCGGCGTCCAGCGTCGCATCGTCAAAGAAGCTGATCGACTCGCGGCCGGCCATCAGGTTGTCCCAGAACTGCTCGACGTCCGCCGCGCCCGGGAAGCGGCCGGCCATGGCGATCAGTGCCACCGGTTCCATGTCGCCGGTGCTTGCCGGCATTGCTGCGACGGCGCGTTCACGCTGCGGCGCGGCGGGCTCGTCGTGCTGCGCCTGCATGTCGGCGGCCAGGGCCGCGGGCGTCGGCTGGCGGAAGAACAGGTTGGTCGAGAGGCGGCGTTCGCTGCCCTGCTGCAGATCGCGCAGCACGCGCAGCACCAGCAGCGAATCGCCGCCGAGGTCGAAGAAGTTGTCGCTGCGGCCGACCTGGTCGAGGCCCAGGGCGCGCGCGAAGGCGGCGCAGACGCGGCGTTCCGCATCGTTGCGCGCTTCCTCGAAAGGCTGCGCGAGCTCGGGCCGTTGCCGCGGCGGCTCGGGCAGCGCGCGGCGGTCCAGCTTGCCGTTGGTCGTGACGGGCAGCTGCTCGAGCCAGACCTGCGCCGCGGGCAGCATGGCTTCGGGCAGGCGGTCGGCGAGATGCTGGCGCAGCACGGTCCAGGGCAGCTCGGCGCCGCGCGCCACGAGGTAGGCCACGAGACGCAGCCGGCCTGCCGCGTCTGCGCGCGGCACGACCGCGCAGGACTTGATGCCGGGATGGGCGAGCAGCGCGGCCTCGACTTCGCCGATCTCGATGCGATGGCCGCGGATCTTCACCTGGCCGTCGAGGCGGCCGATGTATTCGATGCTGCCGTCAGGCAGCCAGCGCGCCTGGTCGCCGGTGCGGTAGAGACGCTCGCCCGGCGCGCCGAAGGGATCGGCCACGAAGCGTTCGGCGCTCAGGTCGGGGCGCTGCAGGTAGCCGCGCGCCAGGCCGCGCCCGCCGATGCAGAGCTCGCCGACCAAGCCGGCGGGCAGCATCGCCATCGAGGGGCTCAGCACGCGCAGCACGGTGTCGTTGATCGGGCGGCCGATGGGCACCGAGCGCGCGTCGGCCGGCAGGTCCCGCGGAATGCGGTGGGTGGCGGCGAAGGTCGTGCACTCGGTCGGCCCGTAGCCGTTGATCAGCGTGAGCCCGGGCAGCGCCGCCAGCGCGCGCCGCACATGCGATACCGACAGCGCCTCGCCGCCGGTGAGCAGCTGGCGCAGGCCGGCCAGTTGCGCGGGATCGTCGTCGACCACCGCGTTGAACAGGCCGGCGGTGAGCCAGGCGGTCTGGACCGAATGCCGGGCGATGGTGCGCGCGAGGCCGGCGCCCGTCGGCACTTTCTCGTCATGCACCACGCAGATGCCGCCGTTCAGCAGCGGGCCCCAGATTTCCAGCGTCGAGGCATCGAAACCCAGCGGTGCCGCATGCAGCACGGCCTCGCCCGGACGGAGCTCGACATAGTGCGCATCGACCACCAGGCGCAGGATCGAGCGATGGCAGATCTCGATGCCCTTGGGCGTGCCGGTCGAGCCCGAGGTGTACATCACATAGGCGATCGATTCGCCGTCGGCCGCTGCCGGCGCGAGCGGCGGCAGCGCGGCATCCTGGCCGGCGCCGTCGTCGATGCACAGCAGGGGCCGTTCGCTCGGCACCAGTTGCCGGTACGCGGCCTGGGTCACGACCAGGCCGACATCGGAATGCGAGAGCATGAACGCGATGCGCTCGGCCGGGAAGTCGGGCTGCACCGGCACGTAGACCGCGCCGGCCTTCAGAAGGCCGAGCAGCACGACCACGGCCGCGCTCGAACGGTCGAGCATCACGCCCACGGTGTCGCCGGCACGGATGCCGCGCGCCTGCAGGCGGCGCGCCAGCAGCTCGGCGCGCGCGGCCAGCTCGCGGTAGCTCAGCGCGCCTGCGTCGCCCGCGAGCGCGATCGCATCGGGCCGCGCGGCGACCTGCCGGTCGAACATGGCATGAACGGTCAGCCCCACGTCATAGGCCGAGGCTGCGCTGTTCCATCTCTCCAGTTGGCGCTGGCTGTCGATGGCCGGCAGCGTGCGGATCTCGCGCAGGCGTGCCGCGGGGCGATCGAGCAGATCCGAGGCGGTATCGGCGATGGCCAGCAGCAGGCTGACCGCGATCGCGCTGTCCATCAGCGATGCGCTGGCAGCCAGCCGGAGCGTCGCCGGCCGGCCCGCGGGCGCATGGAATTCCAGCTGAAGCGAAGGCGCGTCGGCCTGGCCGGCGCTCGCGCCGTCACGGAGCCAGAGCGCAAAAGGGGACGGCGATCCGGCCCCCGATGCGACGACGGTATTGCGACGTGCGCTGTCGACCGTGGCCAGCCATTGCGCTGCTGTCGTGGTGTCGTCGCAATCCACCGCGACGCCGGCACCCGGCGCTTCGTGAAACTCCACCGCCGCCAGGCCCAGCCAGCGGGATTGAAGCAGGATCCATGAAGCGGCGAAGAGCGTGTCCGGCAGAAGGCCGGACGCCTGCGCCTGCGCGGCCCAGCGGGCCGCGAGTGCCGGCGGGATATCGAGGCTGGAGACTTGCACCGTGGCTTGCCCCGCTGCGCCGGCACGGGGTACGAACAGGTCGGGCAGCGAATGCGCCGTCGCCTCGGTCGAGGAATTGGGTTGAGGTCCTTGTTCCATGAACTGGTGGCTCCGCTGTTAGCGCTGTTGCTTCCTTGCTTCGTACGTCGGCCTACATGTATCCATTGTGAGTAACTACAAAGCATTCACTCCATGGGCCGGATATTGCCCCTTGACGATCCGTTGCGCCACCGTACAAAAGGCTATGCGCAGCCTATGTCGTTTGGACGCTCTGCAACATTCGACGCATTTGGTTGCGACGGCTGTAGGACGGTGCGGACACGATTCTGCCTTCCTTTTTACATTTTGAATACAAAGGAAGTACAAGAAACGCCGCGGAAGCGGCAAGAACCAATAGAAAAGTTCTATTTTTGCGGAAGGGCCTGTTCAGGCCGCGGCTTCGTCGAGCGAGTCCTCGCTCAGGTGTCCGGTATCGCCCCAGCCCACGAGCGTGAAGCCCTGGGGCGTCCAGAGGAGGCGGTTGATGGCGGCATTGCCCAGGTGCCAGGTGCGCGGGGCCTGCAGCTCCTGCCCGGTGGCCGCGCGGTAGAGAACGTCCATCACGCCGCCGTGCGCCACCATCACCACCAGTTCGCCCGGGTGCCGCGCCGAGAGCTCCGCCGCCACGCCGGTCACGCGTTCCCTGAAGGTCAGCAGCGACTCACCGCCATCGGGTGCGAAGGCCGGATCGCGGGTGCGCCAGAGCCGCGCCTGGTCGGGGAGCGTGGCATCGATGTCGGCAAAAGTGCGGCCTTCGAAGTGGCCGAAGGCCCGTTCGCGCAGCCCGGGCTCTGCCTGGACCTCGATGGCGCGCGGCCGTGCGATTTCGAGCGCGGTTTGCCATGCGCGCGCGAGGTCGCTGGCATAGATGGCGGCGATGGGTTCTTCCGCGAGCGCCTGCCCGACGCGCCGGGCCTGCCAGAGGCCCGTGTCGTTGAGGGCGATGTCGAGCTGCCCCTGGATGCGGGTGTCGACATTCCATGCGGTTTCGCCGTGGCGCACGGCAATCAGGCGGGTGACCTCCATCCGGGGGAATTCTAGTTTTTTGCGGTCGAGACCTCGATGTCCACGCGGCGCTGGCCCTTCGGCGGGTTCGGAAAGCCCTGCAGGGCGGCCTGGAACATCACAGGCAGCACGGTGCCGCTGGCGGTGTAGGGGCCGTCGTTGCGCGCATGGGTCTCGTACACCACGCGGTTGGAGGGCAGTTCGCGCAGCACGATGCTGACCTCGCGCGCATACCAGGGGTTCGATGCCGGGGGGAAGGCCGGTCCGTACCAGCCGCCGCCGTACCAGCCCCGGCCGTACCAGGGGGAGCCGTAGCGGCCGTAGCGGTAGGGCCCCCACGGCCCGCCGCCGTAGAACCAGGGGTCGGCCCATGGCGACAGCTCGGCCGTCACGCGCGCGCCGATCTGCGCCGTGTAGCGGGGGTTGGCATCGTCGCGGCGCAGGCCGACGCGCTCGAGCGCGGCGTCCGCCATCGCTTCGAGCTGAAGCTGCGAAGCCTCGCTGGCCTGCTGCGAGGGCAGGCGTTCGAAGCGGTAGGTGGCCCCGGCCGGAACGGCGCTGATGCTGGAGAAGCTTTTCACCTCGCTGTCGACCACCCAGCGGGTGGCGCAGCCCGTCAGGCCGAGGCCCAACAGAACGATGACGAGCGCAAGTTTCATGCGGATCTCCTGGTGGAGGCGCTGCTCCTCAAAGCTGCACGATGCGCAGCGCGGACGGCGCCGGGAATTCGGGTGCGTCGAATGCCTTGTCGCCTTCGGCGTCGGCCACGCCGGTGGCCTTGAGACCCTTGAAATCGAAGGACGTTCCGTCCAGCAGGTGCGAGGGCACCACGTTCTGCAGCGCATTGAACATGTTCTCGACGCGCCCCGGGTGCTTGCGGCCCCACTCGCGCAGCATCTCGCCGACCTGCTTGCGCTGCAGATTCTCCTGGCTGCCGCAGAGCGTGCAGGGGATGATCGGAAAGGCGCGGTGCTGGGCCCAGCGCACCAGGTCCTTCTCGGCCACGTAGGCCAGCGGCCGGATCACAATGTGGCGGCCGTCGTCGCTCACGAGCTTCGGCGGCATGGACTTGAGCTTGCCGGCGAAGAACATGTTGAGGAAGAAGGTCTGCAGCATGTCGTCGCGATGGTGGCCCAGCGCGACCTTGGTGGCGCCGAGCTCGTCGGCCACGCGGTAGAGGATGCCGCGGCGCAGCCGGCTGCACAGGCCGCAGGTGGTCTTGCCCTCGGGGATCACGCGCTTCACGATCGAGTAGGTGTCCTGCTCCTCGATATGGAAGGGCACGCCGAGCGCAGTGAGGTAGCCGGGCAGCACGTCCTCGGGAAAGCCGGGCTGCTTCTGGTCGAGGTTGACCGCGACGATGTCGAAATGGATCGGCGCGCGGGCCCTGAGCTTCAGCAGGATGTCGAGCAGCGCATAGCTGTCCTTGCCGCCCGAGACGCAGACCATGACCTTGTCGCCTTCCTCGATCATGTTGTAGTCCACGATCGCGCGGCCGACCTCGCGGCACAGGCGCTTCTCGAGCTTGTGGGTCTCGCGCTCGATCTTGAGATCGTTGTTGGTGGACGAGGGCGCCTCGTCGATCCATACGGCACTCATCTACTTGCTCCTAAAAACTTCGACTCCCACTGCATCGCAGTCGGGATAGACATCGGGCTTGGCCGTCGACACGCGCGCGGCCTGCACCTTGGGATGCGCGAGCACCTGCGTGAGGATGTCGTCGCACAGCGTTTCCTGCAAGTGGATGTGGCCCTTGGAGAGGCGCGTGGCGACGGTGCGGCGGATGAAGTCGTAGTCGACCACTTCGTCGAGTTCGTCCGACTTCGGCGTCGAGACGTCCAGCGGCACGTAGAGGTCGACATTGATGATCACGCGCTGCTCGGCGCGCTTCTCGAACTCGTGCACGCCGATGTTGATCCAGACCTCGTAGTCGCGCAGGAAGACGCGCCGGCACGAGAGCAAAAGAGGGTCGAGGGCGGCAGTGGTCATGACTTGGAATCTTCCTTGAGCAGCTCGTCGACGACGAACATGATGTCGCGCGGGAGTGGCACCAGGTGCTGGCCGTTGTCGACGCAAAGGGTGGTGCCGGTCACGCTCGGCGTGCCGGCGAGAAAGATGCAGGCGCGGGCGACGTCGGCCGGGTCGATGGGCCGGCGCAGCAGGTTGGCCCGCGAGGCCTTCTCGAAATTGGCCTGGTTCTGCGGCCCGCTGGCGTAGAGGATGCCGGGCGCCACGCCGCACACGCGCACCGCCGGCGCCAGCGACTGGGCCTGCAGTCCGACGGCGCGCTCCAGCGCCAGCTTGGACACCGTGTACGAGAAATAGTCGGGGTTCAGGTTGTAGACCTTCTGGTCCAGGACGTGGATGGCCGAGCGGTCGATGCCGTCGCCGGGCGCGGCGCTCTTCGCGAGCAGCCGTGCAAAGGAAAGCGGCGCGATCAGGTTCACGCCGAGCTGTCGCAGCGCGGCATCGGCGTCGAAATCCAGGCCGGTGTCGGGCTCGAAGGCCGAGGCGTTGTTGACGATGCATCCCAGCGGGCCGTCGGCCGTGACCTTGGCGATCAGCGCGCGCCGTCCTTCCTCGCTCGCGATGTCGGCTTCGATGGCCGTGGCACGATACCCTTCGCCGCGCAAGCGCGCGCACAGTGCCTCGGCCTGCGCGCGCGAGGCACGGTACTGGCACCACACTGTCCAGCCCGCGCGCGCGAAGGCTTCGCAGACCGCGGCGCCGAGCCGCTGGCCGCCGCCGGTCACGAGCACGCCGGGGCGTGGGGTCGATTCAGCCATCCTGATAGATTTCCCGTATGAACCAGGAGCACGGCGCGGAACGCGCCACCCCCTTGACCCGGATTATCGATGCCACCCTGCAGCGCGCCGGGGGCTGGCTGCCATTTGACCGTTTCATGGCCCTGGCTCTTTATGCGCCGGGCCTGGGCTACTACGCTAACGCGAGCCGCAAGTTCGGCCAGATGCCCGCCTCGGGCAGCGACTTCGTGACCGCGCCCGAACTCACGCCGCTGTTCGGCCGCGCTCTCGCCGTGCAGGTGGCCGAGGCGCTGGCGAAGACCGCAACCGACGAGCTCTGGGAGTTCGGCGCCGGCTCGGGTGCGCTCGCGCTGCAGTTGCTCGATGCCCTGGGCGAACGCGTCGTGCGCTATCGCATCGTCGACCTGTCCGGCACCTTGCGCGAGCGCCAGCAGCAGGCGCTGGCGCGCCACACCGGCAAGGTCGAGTGGCTGCACGAGCTGCCGGAGACGATGCGCGGCGTAGTGGTCGGCAACGAGGTGCTCGATGCGATGCCGGTGCAACTGCTGGCGCGCAGCGGCGGTGCGTGGTTCGAGCGCGGCGTGGTGCGCCGGGGCGAGGGCTTCGCCTGGGAAGACCGCCCCACCGAACTGCGGCCGCCGGTCGAGGTGGAGGGAGCGCACGACTACCTGACCGAGATCCATCCGCAGGCCGAGGCTTTCATCGCCACGCTCGCCGATCGGCTGAAACAGGGTGCGGCCTTCTTCATCGACTACGGCTTTCCCGAAGCCGAGTACTACCACCCGCAGCGCCACATGGGCACCGTGATGTGCCACCGTGGCCACGAGGCTGACGGCGATCCGCTCGCGGAGGTGGGCGCGAAGGACATCACGGCGCACGTCGACTTCACCGGCGTGGCGCTCGCGGGCCAGGACGCCGGCTTCGAGGTGCTGGGCTACGCCAGCCAGGCGAGGTTTCTGCTCAATGCGGGCATCCTGCCGATGATGGAGCAGGCCTCCCTAGCGGAGCGCACGCTGGCGGCGCGCCTGATTCACGAGCACGAGATGGGCGAGCTGTTCAAGGTGATCGGTTTCGCGGCCGGCGCGGCCTGGGACGCGATCGGCTTTGCCGAGGGCGACCGCAGCCACACGCTCTGAAGGAATCGGACGATTCGTCGAGAATGGGGCGCATGACCGCCGTTGCGACCCCTGACACCGCGCCGCCCCAGCATTTCGAAGTGCGCCGCTTCGACGCCCCGGTCGGCGCCGAGATCGTCGGCCTCGATATCTCGAAGCCGATCAACGCGGCCGATTTCGCGCGCATCCACCGCGCGCACCTGGATCATCACGTGCTCGTGTTCCGCGACCAGCAGATCACGCCGGAGGCGCACATCGCCTTCAGCCGCCGCTTCGGCCCGCTCGAGATCCACGTGCTGCACCAGTTCCATCTCGAGGGCCATCCCGAGATCCTGATCGTCTCCAACATCAAGAAGGAAAACGGCGAGCCGCTCGGCCTCGGCGACGCCGGCGCCTACTGGCATTCCGACATCTCCTACAAGCCCCACCCCAGCCTCGGCTCTCTGCTGCACGCGCAGGAACTGCCGAGCGAAGGCGGCGACACGCTCTTTGCCGACCAGCATCTCGCGTGGGAAGGCCTGAGCCCCCGGATGCAGCAGCGCATCCTGCCGTTGAAGGCCGAGCACAGCTACCTCGCCAAGTACGAGGAACTGCGCGCCAAGAATCCGTGGCGCCCCAAGCTCTCGCAGGCCCAGATTGACAAGGTCGCGCCCGCGGTTCAGCCCGTGGTGCGCACCCATCCCGAAACCGGTCGCAAGGCACTGTTCGTCAGCGAACATTTCACCACCCGCATCGTCGGCCTGCCGCAGGATGAGAGCGATGCGCTCCTGGCCGAGCTGTTTGCGCACAGCGTGAAGCCCGAGTACGTCTATCGCCACCGCTGGGCGCCGCACGACCTGGTGTTCTGGGACAACCGCTCGCTGATGCACCTGGCCGCCGGCACACCCGACGCGCTGCGCCGCAAGCTCTACCGCACGACCATTCAGGGCGACGCGCCTTTCTGAAGCGCGTCAGGCCTTCGCCTGCCGCCTCACCGCGCGAAGCTCTTCTTTCAGGAAATCGCTGGAACTGCGCGTGCCTTTGTTCGCAATACGGACCTTGTAGGGCACCTTCGTCACCTCGGAGCGCGTGCCGCACAGGCGGATGAAGTCCTCGGCGGTCACGATCTCGTCCTTGAAGTGGTCGTACTTGGCACGCAGGTGCCGCGCCGCTTCGGCCGCATCGTGCTCCTCGCCATTGCGCATGAACTTCATCGATTTCTGGCTGGCAACGCGCTGGATCAGCGTCTCGATCACCTTCTGCTCGGAGGCCGAGGGGGTGGCGTGGGCCAGGCTGGCCGCACAGAGCGCAAAAGCCATCGCGGCCAGCAGGGCTTGCAGGAATCGAAGTGTGTTCATCGGCGTCGGACTCCAAAGAGCGGGGAACGCAAGTCCAGCCGATGCTAGCGGCGCTGGGCGTGGGGCGTCAAAGCAGCCTGCTGTCAGGTTTAATCTATTTCTTTGCCTTCTCGCGCCATGAGTTCCCACCTCCCTTTGCAAGACGATCTGCGCATCGCCAACGCGCTGGCCGACGCCGCGGCCGTGCAGTCGCTGGCCTGTTTCCGCACGCCGCTCGACATCATCACCAAGGCCGACGAGAGCCCGGTCACCCTGGCCGACCGCGCAGCCGAGACCGCGATGCGCGAGATCCTCGGCCGGGAGCGCCCGGCCGACGGCATCTTCGGCGAGGAGCACGGCCTGGAACGCGTGGACGCCGCGAGCGTCTGGGTGTTGGACCCGATCGACGGCACGCGCAGCTTCATCACCGGCTCGCCGCTCTGGGGCACGCTGATCGCGCTGGTGCGCGGCGGCCGCGTCGAGCTCGGCATGATCGACATGCCGGTGCTTCGCGAGCGCTGGGTCGGCCGGGCCGGGCTCGGCGCCGAGCGCAACGGGCAGCCGGTGCGCGCGAGCGGTTGCAGCGCAGTGGCGGAGGCGCGCATCGTCACCACCTCGCCCGACATCTTCAATGCGGCGGATTGGCAGGCCTTCGACACGCTGAGCCGCCGCTGCGCGATGCGCCGCTTCGGCGGCGACTGCTACGGCTATGCCCAGCTCGCGGGCGGCACCATCGACCTGGTGGTCGAGACCGGCCTGCAGCCCTACGACTATCTGGGCCCGGCGGGACTGATCGAGGCCGCCGGCGGCGTGATCACCGACTGGCAGGGCCAGCGGCTGGGCCTGCAGTCCGACGGCCGCGTGATCGCCGCGGCCACGCCGGCGCTGCACCGCGAAGCGCTCGCGGTGCTGGGCGCGGCGGCCGGCAGCCGCTGAAAAAAGAATGGCGCGCGGGACCTTTGTCCCGCCTGTGCGTCGCATCGACGCGCCTGCACGGGCCGAATCGGGACAGCCGCCTCAGGACAGCCGGCCCCGCATTTCCAAGAATCGATGCTCCCTCACTGTCTCGCGGGAGCTCATTCCATGTCCGTTCACGCCATCCACGCGGCGACCCTGCCCTTGCCCTCGCTACATCCGGCCTTGCTGGGCCTGATCGCGCTGATCGATGCGACCTCCGGCGAGGAGCGCGCCGCGGTCCTCGGACGCTGGCTCGAAGGCCGCATCGGCGAATGCCGCGCGCCGGGCTGGCAGGTCGAGCGCGCGGCTGCCGCGGCGATGTCGCTGCTCGATGCGGCCGACACGCCGATCGACGAACTGGCGCACCGGCACCGCGTGAGCCGGCGCCAGCTCGAGCGCGATTTCCGGCGCTGTCTCGGCGTGGCGCCGCGCACCTATGCGCGCCTGGTGCGCTTCCGGCGTGCGGCCTGCGCGATCGCCGACGGCATGCCGCTGGCGCAGGTGGCGGCGGAACACGGCTTTGCGGACCAGGCGCACATGACGCGCGTTTTCGGCGAAACCGCCGGCGTGACGCCGCGCCGTCTGCGCGATGGCGGCGGGGCTGCGGCCGGGCTGCGTTCGTTGTTCGCGCATCGCATGGCCATGCCGCCGCCCTTGCGGCTGGCGGCCTGAGAAGCCGGCTGCGGCCACGGCGTGATCCTCACAGATCGCTGACAGGGCCACCCGGGCCTTCGGTGCGCGCGGCGGATGTGCGTTCGCGCGGCTCCTCCATGCCCTGCCAGACGATGACCTTGCCGTGGTCGCTCCAGGCTTCGGTGGCCTGGGCTGCCGAATGGATGGTGCCCTGGGCATCGCAACCGCCGATGCCGGCGGCCAGCACGCACAGCAGGCCGGCCAGCCCGGCGCGGGGGGTGGGGTCGAACATGATGTGCTCCTCGAATTGGAAAGAGCTTCGATGATCCGCAGACGCGGCCCCGCGGTCTTGGAGTTTTGCGTCATGCGTGCAGGCGGCCGCTCGTCCGCAGAGCTAGACTCTTCCCATGATTCGCTGGCTGATCGTCGTCGTGCTTGCACTGGTCCTCATGAGCGGGCTCACGGAGTGGCTGCGGCGCTACGGCTTCGGGCGCCTGCCCGGCGACTTCGAGTTCCGGGCCTTCGGGCGTGAATGGCAGCTGCCGATCGGGAGCACGGTCGTGCTCAGCCTGATCGCGGCATTGATCGCGAAATGGATTTGATTCGATGAGGGCCTGTGTGGACATCGGCGGCACCAAGGTGGCCGTTAGCCTGTCGGCCGACAGCGCCTCCCCGCTGACCGGACGGCGCAGCGAGCCGACCGCCAAGACCGGCGACAACGATGCGGTCGCGCTGCAGATCCTGCGGCTCATCGACGAGATCTGCGCCGAGCAGGGCATCGCCGCCGATTCGATCGACCGGGTGGGCGTGTCGTCGGCCGGTCCCTTCGTGCTGCATGACGGCATGGTCGAGCTGGCCACGCCCAACATCTGCGGCGGCATCGCGGGCCCGGCGCGCGGCCTGCCCAACAACTGGATGACGGCGATCGTCGAAGCCCCGCTCAAGCGGCGCTTCGCTCATGTGCGGGTCGAGAACGACGCGGTGGCCGCGCTCGAGGCCGAGCGCCGCTGGGGTGCGCTGCAGGGCGCCGACCATTGCGCCTACGTCACCTGGAGCACCGGCGTCGGCGTGGGCTTGTGCGTCGACGGCCGCATCCTGCACGGCAAGAACGGCAATGCGGGCCATGCGGGCCACAGCTTCGTGGTCGACGACGACAGCAACGCGCTGTGCGGCTGCGGCAATGTCGGCGACGTCGAAGGCCTGGCCGCCGGGAACTCGATCGCGCGCCGCTTCGGGCACTCCGCCCCCGAGCTCTTCGCCGCGGCAGCCGCGGGCGACCCGCAGGCGCTGGCCACCACCGATGCGCTGTGCCGCGTGATGGGCCGCATGCTCTACAACCTGGTCGCGACCCTGGACCTCGAACGCATCAGCCTGGGCGGCAGCGTGTTCTGGAACAACCGCGAGTTCCTGTTGCCGCGCCTGCAGGCCGAGGTCGACGGCAAGCTGGTTGCGTTGACGCGCGGCGCAGTGCTGGTGCCCGCGGGTCTAGGCGACAAGGTGGGTGACTACGGGGCGCTCGCGTTGCTGGATTGACCCTGCTCTCTTGCCCAGAGGGGGAGGGAGCAACGCCTCCTCCACGATCTGCCCTAGCCGTCGCAGGCCCGCGTCGATCGCCTCGCCGTACGGCCAACCGCAGTTGATGCGCAGGTAGTGGTCGAAGCGCGAGGAGTTCGAGAACAGCGTGCCGGGCGCCACCACGATCCGCTCGGCCAGTGCCGCATCGAAGACCCGCGACGAGGACAGGCGCTCGGGCAGCTCGACCCACAGCTGCAGCCCGCCGGGTGGCAGGTTGATGCGCGTGCCCGCGGGGAAGTAGCCCGCGATCGCATCGGCGGTCTGCTCGCGCTGCGTTTTCAGGCAGTGGCGCAGATGGCGCAGGTGGCGGTCATAGGCGCCGGTGGCCATGAAGAGACCGGCCGCGCCCTGCGAGAGTCCCTCGTTGTTGCGCGTCTGCGCGAACTTGAGCATCTCCACGCGCGCCTGCCAACGCCCGGCCGCGATCCAGCCCAAGCGCAGGCCGGGCGCGAGGATCTTGTGCAGCGAGGCGCAGTGGATCACGTTGCCGCTCGTGTCGAAGGACTTGAGCGCGCGCGGCGGCATGGGCGCATCGACGAGCTCGCTGTAGGTGTCGTCCTCGATCAGGGGAATCGCATGCTGCTCGCACAGCTGCGCGAGCCGCGCCTTGTGGGCATCGGGCATCACGCTGCCCAGCGGGTTCTGCAGGTGCGGCACCACCACCACGGCCTTGATGTTGTCGTAGGTGCGGATCGCGAGCTCCAGCGCCTCGATCGAGATCCCGGTCTGCGGGCTGGTCGGGATCTCCAGCGCCCGCATGCCCAGGCTCTCAAGCACCTGCAACAGGCCGTAGAAGGTGGGCGACTCGACCGCCACCGTGTCGCCCGGCTGTGCGACCGCGCGCAGCGCCAGGTTGAGCGCCTCGATGCAGCCGTTGGTGACCAGGATGTCCTCCGGCGAGATCGTCATGCCCACGCGCACGCTGCGCTGTGCGAGCACTTCGCGGAACTGGCGATGGCCCTTCAGCGGCGCGGCGACCGCCAGCATGCCGGGTTGCTGGCGCAGCATGCGCGTCATGGCGTTGCGCAGCGCCTCGGCCGGATAGAGCTCCGGCGCACCGCGCGCGATGGAGAGGTTGAGCTTCTCGGGAATCTGCCGGCGGCGCGCCACGAAGTCCGATACCTTGGCGTGGATGCCGACGTACTGCGCCGGGTCGGGCGCCCGGTCGGCCGCGGGCTCCTCCATGGGCGCGATCGACAGCCGCCGCGGACGGCGCACGAAATAGCCCGAGCGCTCGCGGGCCTCAACCCAGCCTTCGCTCTCCATCGCGCGGCACAGCTGCAGCGCGGTCGAAAGGCTGATGCCGTGCTGGCGCATCAGGCTGCGCAGCGAAGGCAGCTTGTCGCCGGGCTTGAGCGAGCCGGCGCGGATCGCGTCGAGGTAGTGCGCGGCCAGCTGCCGGTAGAGCGGGGGTGAGTCCATGGCTTCGATGCTCCGGCAACGGCGGCGGGGAGAACAGATGCAGATGCCGCTAAAAACGACCATAACAGATGGGCCGGGCGTGCCACTGTTCCGCTGCCGATTGCCCTTGGCTGTGCCTGTTTTCGAGGCAGCCCGCTGCCTACGATTCAGCCATCCCCACTCCGCATCGAACGAGGCCTGCCATGACCAGCGATCCTTCCGAAACCACCCGGCTCGAGCCCGGCCAGTCGTTGCGCGTGGCCCTCGATGCGGGCGCTTCGCTGCTGGTCGTGGAAGGCCGCGTGCGCGTCGTGTCGCCGCCGTCCTGGTTCGGCGACACCATGTTCAGCGTCCAGAACAGTTTCGACGAAGGCGAGGCTTATGTGGCCGGGCGCGGCGGCTGGATCGAGGTCACGGCGCTGGCGCCGGTGCGCCTGCGGGGCGTGCCGCAGGCGGCGCCTGCCGTGCCGGCGGCGAACTCGCGCGTCGCGCGGCTGTGGCAACTGTTGGCCGGCTAGCGCACGCTCTCGGCCGCGCGCAGCGCATCCAGAAAGCTGCGCCGCCACCAGTGCACGTCCTGCTCGCGGATGCGCGACAGCAGCTTCTGGTGGCGCTCGCGGCGCTCCTCCAGCGGCATCTGCAGCGCCTGCTGCACGGTCTCGGCGGTGCCGTGGGTGTCGTAGGGGTTCACCAGCAAGGCTTCCTTCAACTGCTCGGCCGCGCCGGCGAAGCGCGAGAGCACCAGCACGCCCGGGTCGGCCGGATCCTGCGCGGCGATGTATTCCTTGGCCACCAGGTTCATGCCGTCGCGCAGCGGCGTCACCAGTCCGACCGCG
This sequence comes from Variovorax sp. Soil_C_33, assembly GCF_057656935.1. Lineage (NCBI taxonomy): Bacteria > Pseudomonadati > Pseudomonadota > Betaproteobacteria > Burkholderiales > Comamonadaceae > Variovorax > Variovorax sp. Soil_C_33. The sequence goes on along the minus strand of NZ_JBDGJK010000008.1, from coordinate 24,871 downwards.
GCCGCGCGGCACAGCCCCGGCACGCGCTTGCGCGCCACCATGCGGTGGATGTAGCGCACCGGCATCCAGTCGAGCTCGCCGTAGTCGCCGTTGATGGCGCCGCACAGCGACTCGAGCTCGCGCCGGATGTCGGCGTAGGCGTCGACCGTCTCGCGCGTGGGCGAGGCGATCTGGATCAGGGTCGCGCTGCGGCGGTTCTCGGGGTAGTTGGCCAGCAGCTCGCGGAAGGAGCGCACGCGGTTCGGGATGCCCTTGGAGTAGTCAAGCCGGTCGATGCCCAGCAGCAGGCGCCGGCTCGAGTACTCGCGCTTCATGGTCTCGTACATGTCGCGCGATTCCTTGGCATGCGTGAGCGCGGCGAACTCGTCGACGTCGATGCCGATCGGGAAGGCGCCGCAGCGCACGGTCTGGCCGTAGGCGCGGTAGATGCTGTTGCCCATGAAGGCGCCGTTGGCCTCGTTGCGAACGTACTGCTCGAAATGCTGCACGTCCTGCTGGGCCTGGAAGCCGATCAGGTCGTAGGCGAACAGCGAGCGCATGAGCCATTCGTGCTGCGGAACCGCCGCCATGATGATGTGCGGCGGCAGCGGGATGTGCAGGAAGAAGCCGATGCGCTGCCGGCACCCCATCGCGCGCAGCTCGGCCGCGAGCGGGATCAGGTGGTAGTCGTGCACCCAGATGATGTCGTCGTCCTGCAAGAGCGGCAGCAGCTTGCGCGCGAACAGCTGGTTCACGCGCCGGTAGCCGCCGATGAAGCTGGCCTCGAAGTTGGCCAGGTCCAGCCGGTCGTGGAACACCGGCCACAGCACGTCGTTGCTGTAGCCGAGGTAGTAGCTGTCGTGGTCTTCGCGGCCGAGGTCGAGGGTGGCGAGGGTGACCTTGCCGGCCTGCTGCCGGTGCATATCGCCTTCGCCGGTCGGTCCGTTCTCCACGATGGTGCCGCTCCAGCCGAACCACAGGCCGCCGGTCAGCTGCAGGCTTTCGCCGAGCGCCACGGCCAGCCCGCCGGCTGCGGGCTTGCGCGGATCGGCGACGCGATTGGAAATGACGACGAGGCGGCTCATGGGCTCCTTGTGATGGCGGCCGGGTTCAGATGCATGAATCCCACGGCGCCGACAGCCGCACCGCCGCATTGATGATGCCCACCATCGAATAGGTCTGCGGGAAGTTGCCCCACATCTCGCCTGTGACCGGATGCGTGTCTTCCGACAGCAGGCCCAGCGGATTGCGCGCCGCCAGCATGGTTTCGAAGATCTGCCGCGCCTCGGCCTTGCGGCCGATCTTGGCCAGGGCGTCGATGCGCCAGAAGGTGCAGATGTTGAAGGCCGTCTCGGGCTTGCCGAAATCGTCGGCTGCCTCGTAGCGGCGCATGTAGGGGCCGTCGCAGAGCGATTTTTCCATCGCCTCGACGGTCGAGATGAAGCGCGGGTCGCGCGCGTCGATCAGGCCGACCTCGACCATCAGCAGGATGCTCGCATCGAGTTCGTGGCCGCCGAAGCTCTCGGCGAAGGCCTGGCGCTCCTCGCACCAGGACTTGGTGAGGATCTCTTCGCGCATGCGCGAGGAATGGCCGTGCCAGTAGGCCGCGCGCTCCGGCAGGCCGAGCGCGCGCGCCACCTTGGCGAGCCGGTCGCAGGCGGCCCAGCTCATCAGCGCCGAGCTGGTGTGGATGCGCGCGCGCGTGCGCAGCTCCCACATGCCGGCGTCGGGCGTGCCGTAGACGCGGATGGCCTGTTCGCCCACGGCCTCGAGGTACGGGAACTCGGCCACGCCGGCGCGGCTGAGCAGGCGGTGGTCGTGGAAGGCCTGCGAGGCGCCGAGCACGATGTTGCCGTAGACGTCGTGCTGGAAGTGCTCCTGCGCCTGGTTGCCCACGCGCACCGGCCCCATGCCGCGGTAGCCGGCCAGCCCTTCGACGAAGGACTCCGGCAGTTCGCGCTCCAGGCCGATGCCGTAGAGCGGTTGGATGTGCTCGCCGTGCGAGCCGATCACCACGTTGCCGAGCCAGCGCAGGTAGTCTTCCATGGTGCCGACTTCGGACAGGCTGTTGAGCGCGCGCACCACGAAGAAGGCGTCGCGCAGCCAGCAGAATCGGTAGTCCCAGTTGCGCTGGCTGCCCGGCGCCTCGGGGATGCTTGTGGTCATGGCGGCGACGATGGCGCCGGTGTCCTCGTAGAGCGACATCTTGAGCGTGATCGCGGCGCGGATTACCGCCTCCTGCCACTCGAAGGGGATCGCGAGCCGCTTGGTCCAGGTGCGCCAGTAGGCGATGGTCTCCTGCTCGAAATGTCGCGCCGTGTCGGCGATGCCGTCGGTCAGCGTCTCGTCGGCGCCGAACACGAAGTTGTGCTCGCGCGACAGCACGAAGGCCTGGCCTGAGAGCACGTGCGAGACCGAGGCGTCGGTGTTGAGGCGCAGCGCGAAGTCGGGCCCCACGTAGCGGATATGGTTGCTGCCGCGCGTGATGGTCGGCGCCGTCGCGCCCCACTGGAAGCGCGGCGCGAGCGACACGCGGATGCGTGGCGTGCCCTGGATCGGCCTGACGCGGCGGACGATGGTGAGCGGCCTGAAGTAACGCGAGCGGCTGTGAAAGCGCGGCGCCAGGTCGGTGATCTCGAGGCCCTGGCCCGCGCTGTCGAAGAGCTGGGTGCGCAACACGGCGGTGTTCGGCTCGTACCACTGCTTGGCCGACGCGAAGTCCTCGATCTCGATGGCCCATGCGCTCGCATCCTCGGCCGGATGCAGCAGCGCGTTGAACACCGGCTCGCCGTCGAAGCGCGGCAGGCAGCACCAGACGATGCGCCCGCGCTCATCGACCAGTGCGCTGAAGGCGCAGTTGCCGATCACCCCCAGCTTCAGCGAGGGTTCGGCCGGCGCAACGAAGCCGCGGCGGCCGGCGGGTGCTTCCAGCACCTCGGGATGCGGCGCTGCCTTGTGGCTCGCGCCGGCAGCGCCGGCGATCGCCTCGCCGGCGCGGTCTTCGGGCGCGGCGACCTCTTTCAGATTCGTCGTCATGCAGGTTTTCCTCGGGTGTCCGATGCCGGTCCCGCGAGCAGATCGCGTGCCTGGACCAGCCATTCGAACACGGCGCGGGGGGAATCCAGCCGGTGCAGCGCCAGGCTGGGGCCCGATCCGACCTTGATCGCCACGCCGCCGCGCGGCTGCACGATGGCGAAGCCGCTTTCGTCGGTGGTGTCGTCGCCGGCGAAGACCGGCATGCGGCCGGCGAAGGGCGCCTCGCGCAGGAAGGCGTCGATCGCGATGCCCTTGTTGACGCCCGCGGGCTTGACCTCGAACACGAACTTGCCGTGCAGCAGCTCCAGCTGCGGCTGGCCGTCGATCACGCGCAGCAGCGCGTCGCGGCAGACGGCTTCGAGCTGCGGCGCGAGCCGGTAGTGCAGGGCGATCGCGGCATGCTTGCGCTCCACCAGCAGGCCTTCGTAGACACGCGCGAGTTCGTTGGCGGTGTCCAGCACCAGCGTGAGGTCGGGCGCGCGCTGCTCCTGCATCCGGCCCTCGGCGTCACGGCGCTGCACGCCGTGCTCGCCAGCGGCCGGCAGTCGCAGCGGCGCGAGGAATCGGTCGAGCACGTCGATCTGCCGGCCGGACACGACTGCCAGCGCGCCGTCCAGCAGGTCACTCAGGTCGCTCAGCAGCGGAACCAGGGCGCTGGGCACTTCGATCGCTTCGGGCGTCTCGGCGATGGCCACCAGGGTGCCGTCGAAATCGAGGAACAACGCGGCGTCGGGGGTAAGGCGAGGAGGCGTCTGCATGGAGGGAAAACCATAACAGAGTCGCAGGGCGAAGGGCGTCGGTCAAAACCGGCAATCGTTTTTTCAGACTGAAACAGGGAGTGCGGCGGCCACGGCGGCCACGCGCGCGCGGGCGATCGCCTCGCCGATCTTCGCGCCTGCCGCGCCCGCCTGCTGCGCCGCGCGGGCGATCGGCTCCGTTTCGACGGATCGGGCCGCGGCCAGCGCGGCCAGTAAACGTTCGCGCTGTGGATAAGGCCTGTCTTCGAGCCCGAGCCGCCCGCGCGCATCGCACTCGCAGGCCAGCAGCGCCTGATCGAAGCGCTCCGGCTTGCGAAACGCATCGCAGCGTTCGAGCAGCCGCACCAGCGCCTTCGCGCCAAGCTCGTCGCTGCGGTGGATGTTGCCGTGCTCGCGCGCCACCACCTCGGCCAGTTCGCGCAGTTCGACCGGCACGCGCCAGCGCTCGCACACGGCTTGCAGCAGCTCCACGCTGCGCTGCTCGTGGCCGATGTGGCGCGGCAGCACCTCTGCGGGCGTGGTGCCCTTGCCCAGGTCGTGCACCAGGCAGGCGAAGCGCACCGCCAGCGCAGCGTCGAGCCGCGCCGCCATGTCCAGCACCAGCATCAGGTGATGGCCGGTGTCCACCTCGGGGTGATGGGCCTCGGGCTGCGGGACTCCCCAGAGGCGATCCAGCTCGGGCAGCAGTACGGCGAGCGCGCCGCATTCGCGCAGGAGCTCGAACATGCGCGAGGGCTTGGCTTCCATCAGCCCGCGTGCCAGCTCCTGCCAGACGCGCTCGGCCACCAGCGCATCGGCCTCGCCCGCGTCGACCATCTCGCGCATCAGCGCCATCGTCTCGGGCGCGACGCCGAAGTCGGCGAAGCGGGCCGCGAAGCGCGCGACGCGCAGGATGCGCACCGGGTCTTCGCGGAAGGCCCCGGTCACATGGCGAAGCTGCTTGCGTTCGAGGTCGCGCCGGCCGTGATAGGGGTCGACGATGTGGCGCAGGTCCAGCGTCTTGCCGGCGTGCTCGGCCGGCAGTGCGATGGCGTTCACAGTGAGGTCGCGTCGCGCCAGGTCCTGCTCGAGCGTGATCTCGGGCGAGGCATGGATCACGAAGCCGCGGTAGCCGGGTGCGCTCTTGCGCTCGGTTCGCGCCAGCGCGTATTCCTCGCGCGTCTTCGGATGCAGGAAGACGGGGAAGTCGCGGCCCACGGGCAGGTAGCCCCGCGCGACCATCTGTTCGGGCGTGGTGCCGACCACCACCCAGTCGCGATCGCTGCCGGGCCGGCCCAGCAGCGCATCGCGAACGGCGCCGCCGACGAGGTAGGTTTGCATCCGCCGCAGTTTAGGCGCTCGGCCTTCCGCGGCGGTCGGCGTCACCAGCGCGGCGCGATGCGTTCGCCCGGCAACACGTCGTAGGGCGACGCCCAGCCCGGCAGGCCCCGGAGGCGCTCGACCCAGGCCGCGATATGCGGGTAGCGCGCCGCCACGTCGATGCCGCTTTCCTCGGCCGGGTAGAAGAGATAGCCCGACAGCGAAAAGTCGGCGATGGTCGGCTCGGCGCCGACGATGAATTCGCCCGCCGACAGGTGCCGTTCGACGACCCCGTAAGCGGCGTCGATGCGGCCCGCGAGCCAGGCCATGACGGCTGGATCGGGTGCGCCGGCGCCGAAGGACTTGGCGAAGCGGTAGCTCGCGAAGTAGCTGGTGAACTTGTGGTTGTCGAACAGCAGCCAGCGCAGGATCTCGCGTCTGTCCTCCGGCGTACGGCCGCCGTAGGCGCCGTGCTTGTCGGCCAGGTGGGTGAGGATCACGCCGGACTGGGCGAGGCGCAGCGGCCCGTCCTCCAGCACCGGGGCCTCGCCCATCTCGTTGAGCGTCTCGCGCCAGGCTGGATCGCGCGTGAGGCCGCCCTGCATGTAGTCCACGAACACGGTCTCGAAAGGCTGGCCGAGCGCGCGCAGCAGGAAGGCGACCTTGAAGCTGTTGCCCGATTGGGCGAAGCAGTGCAGGCGGTACATGTCCCTAGCGTTCGAAGCGGTAGGGTTCGTCGATGACCACGAAGCGCTTCTCGAGCAGCGCCTCATCGATCCAGGCCTTCACGCCGGGAAGCTGCTGTACGCGCTCGATATAGGCCGTGATCGCGGCAGGCACCGGCAGGCCGAAGGTCCTGATGCGCACGCCGACCGGCGCGAAGTACGCATCCGCGATGCCGAACTCGCCGAACAGCATCGGCCCGCCATGGGTTTCCAGGAGGCCGCTCCACATCTGCACGATGCGCGCGAGGTCGGCGCGCACCGCCGGCTGGTCGCGCAGGATGATCCGGCCCTGCTCGCGCAGGTCCGCCTCGATGTTCATCCCGCAATGGCTGCGCAGCGCGCCGAAACCCGCGTGCATCTCGGCGCAGACGCTGCGCGCATGCGCGCGCCGCGCCTTGTCGCGCGGCCAGAGGGCCTTGTCGGGATGGCTCTCGGCCAGGTATTCGCAGATCGCCAGCGTGTCGTAGACGACGATGGCGCCGTCCTCGAGCACCGGCACGCGGCCGGCCGGGCTGACCGCGCGGATGGTCTTCTTGAAGTCCGCGTCGGCGTCCATGGTGTCGAAGGGCACCATGACCTCCTCGAACGCGATGCCGGCCTGCTTCATGAGCACCCAGGGCCGCATCGACCAGGACGAGTAGTTTTTGTTGCCGATGTAGAGCTTGGGCATCACGGTCTTCCAGGTTGCTGCAAAGCCCTCGATGCTAGCGGCTGGGCAGCGCGCGATTGATGCCGAAGGCGCGGTTGATTGATGCTCAGCGCTTCGTTTCCTCGTCCGGCGACGCGATCACGCGCGGCTTGCCGTTCGCGCCGCCGCCGGACGGCGGGCCGATCATGCGTTCGATCAGCGTCACCAGCCGCGGCACCAGTGCGAGCACGATCAGCGCCAGCAGCGCGCTGATCATGGCCGTCACCTCGCGCCCGAGCCCGCAGGCCATGCCGATCGCGGCCGTCATCCAGAGGCCGGCGGCGGTGGTGAGGCCCTGCACGTGCCGTTCGTCCCGGCCCTGCTTGAGGATGGTGCCGGCGCAGAGAAAGCCCACGCCCGCCACCAGGCCCTGGATCACGCGGCTCATGTCGGCCGGCACGATGCCGGTCTGCTGCGGAACGAGCACGAAGAGCGCGGAGCCGATCGCCACCAGCATGTGGGTGCGCACCCCGGCAGCCTTGCCCTGCTGTTCGCGCTCGAAGCCGAGCGCGAAGCCCAGCACAGCGGCCAGCAGCAGGCGCACGAGGATGCGCGTGAGCTGGGCGACGTCGCCGACGTCCGAGAACTCGGACGCGATGGTGCTGGAGGCTTCGTCCCACCAAGCCATCAGGGCAGGTCCTTGTTCGGCTCGGGCTCGGCGGCATCGCGCGGGCCCACGTTGCCCAGGCGGTCCTTGATCGACTGCGGCCGCCCGGTGATGAGCGCCGCGTAGTTGGTGGCGTTGGCGAGCACCTTCTTGACGTAGTCGCGGGTCTCGTTGAAGGGCACGTTCTCGGCCCAGATCGCCGCCTCCAGCACCGGCCCGTTGCGCCAGTTGCGCGGCCGGCCGGGGCCGGCGTTGTAGGCCGCGGCGGCGAGCGCCATCGAGCCGTCGAAGTCGTCGAGCGCCAGCTTGAGGTAGTTGGTGCCGATAGTGATGTTGGTGTCGCGGTCGTTGATCTGGCCGGGCGTGAAGCCCGCGAGGCCGATCTTGTTGGCAGTCCAGCGCGCGGTGGCGGGCATCACCTGCATCAGGCCCGAGGCGCCGACGCCCGAGCGTGCGTCCATGATGAAGCGGCTCTCCTGGCGGATCAGGCCGTAGACGTAGGCCGGGTCGAGGCCGATCTCCTCGCTCTTGCGCACCACGGTGTCGCGATAGGGCATCGGGTAGCGCTGCTCGACGTCGATCATTCCCTTGGTGCGTTCGCTGGTGTTGATGCAGCGGTCCCACACTTCGCGCTGGCAGGCGAAGTCGGCCGCGGCCAGCAGTTCGCGATCGCCCATGCCGCCCTTGTCGTGCAGATTGGTCGCGTAGTTCCATTCGCGCGTGCCCTCGGGGCGCAGGCCGATCGCGATCGCGTAGAGCGCGCGGTTGAGCGCGACGTTGCTGCGCGCCGCCGCCTTCTCTTCGGGCGTGAGCGGCGCCGGGCGGGTCGGCACGGTGGCGCGCTCGCCCAGCTCCTCGAGCGCCAGCAGTTCGTAGAAGCCGCGCGTGCCGGCGATGCTCTCGAACAGCGCGCGCGCCTGGGCGCGGCGCTCGTCGCCCCCATAGGCGTGGAGGGCGCGCGCCTTCCAGTAGACCCAGGTCGGATCCTGCTGCGTCGATTCGCTCATGGCATCGATCGCGGCCTGCACGTTCTTCCAGTGGCCGCTGCGGAGCGCGGCGCGCGTCTTCCAGGCCAGCATGTCGTCGGAGAGATCGCTGTTCTTCGTGACGTTCGCGAAGGCGCCGCCCGCCGCCGGCGAGAGTTTGACGGCGTACTGCCGGCCGATCGCGCCCCAGAGCCAGTTGCGCTCCTCCGGCGTCAGCATCGGGCCCCACTTGCTTTCGAGCTGGGAGGCCGCCATGTCGGGGTCGGCGATGGTCATCTTGATCAGCGCGAGCACCACCAGCTCCTTGCGCGCCTTGGTGGCAACGAAGGCGCGGCCGGCCAGGAACTTGGGCCAGCTGGCGTTCAGCTCGTCGAACTGGGCGACGGCATCGGGCGCGGCGAGGACGATTGCGGCACGCGCGGCCTGCGGCCGGTTGGCTTCGATGGAAAGGCGCGCCTTCTTCCAGGCGTCGTTGGGCGACATCAGGCCGGCCGCGATCATGCGATCGGCCGCGGTCAGGCAGCCGTCGTCGAGCTCGCGCTGGCCCAGCCAGTTGCGGCGCACTTCGTCGGCCTGCGCCTTGGTGGCGCTACCGCCGCGCAGCGTCTCGACCAGGATCGCGTAGCAGCGGACCTGGGCATCGTCGTTCATGCGGAAGGCCGGATGCAGCGCGGCGAAGCCGTCCCAGTCGCGGCGCTGGCCGAGCAGCATCAGCCAGTCGTTGCGCAGGCGGTCTTCCTGGTAGGTGCCGGCGTAGCGCGAGAGGAAGTCCTGCACCTCGGAGGCACTCGCTTCCTGCAGGCGCGCCTTCAGCTCCCAGTAGGCGGCCCAGGGTTCCAGCACATGGCCGCGCGCCTGCGGCAGCAGGGCCGCGAGGCGCGCCTTGTCGCCGCGCTGGAAGGCCTGCTTCATCTGGACCAGCACATCGTCGTCGCGGTTCTGCGCGCAGGCCGGCTGCAGCAGTGCCGCGGCGGCGAGGACGAGCGAAAGAGCGAGGGAGGAGAAGGGTGCGCGGGGGCGGCGGGGCGCGGGTGCCAAAATGCTTGCAAACTGCATCGGGCGATTATGGACAAGTCAAAGGGTGCCGACACCTCGGCAACTGCCAACTTTCTCAAGCAACAGCTGCGAAAAGCACTGATCGAACAGCGTCTTGCGATGCCCGACCGCCTCGCGCGCGCCGACCTGCTGCAGCGCGTGATGCGGATCTGGCTGGTCGGCCGGCCCGACACCGTGATCGGCGCCTACTGGCCGATCAAGGGCGAGTTCGATCCCTTGCCGGCGCTGCACCGCTGGAAGGAAGACGGCGAATTGCTCGACGAGCCGCAGCGCCGGCGCATCGGCCTGCCGGTGGTCGACCGCGTCAACAAGATCCTGACCTTTCGCGCGTGGTATCCGGGCTGCCCGATGGAGAACGACGCCTTCAACATTCCGAAGCCGAAGGACACCGAGCTGATCGTGCCCACGCTGCTGTTCGTGCCCTGCCTGGGCTACAGCGCCGGCGGCTACCGCCTGGGCTACGGCGGCGGCTTCTACGACCGCACGCTGGCGGCGCTGCAGCCGCGGCCCTTCACCGTGGGGCTGGGCTTCACGAACGGCTACATCGAGGAGTTCGAGCCGGAGGCGCACGACCTGCCGCTGGACGCCATCCTCAACGACAACGGCGTCGTCTGGCCGACATGACGCCCACCCCCAGGCTTCGCGCACTTCGTGTCGCTGCGTCAACCCCATCACGGGGGCAAACACCAGCGGCCCGGCAAAGCCGGTTCCGCGGTGTTCCTGGAAAAATCCGCGTTCAGTCCAGCTGATCTACCGTATCCGGATCAGGCACCTCGCCGATGGTTTCGCGCGTGACGGCAGCCTGCGACTGCAGCCAATCGCAAAAGTCCTTGATCTCGGGCCGCAGCGCGCTGCGCGGCCCGGCGATCAGCCAGTAGGCCATCGGTGAATCCATGCGGTGGTGCGGCAGCACTTCGACGAGATCGCCGTTGGCCAGGCTTTCGGCGATCAGCGAGCTGCGCGCCAGCACCACGCCCTGGCCGGTGAGGGCGGCCTGCACCATCTGGTAGGCGTAGTTGAAGTAGAGCCAGCGCTTCGGCTGGGCGCGCTGCAGGTTGTTGATCTCGAACCAGCGGCGCCACGTGAGCCATTCGAGGTGCGTGCGGTGCGCATCGCCGGCCTCGATCAGCGTGAAGCGTGCGATGTCGGCCGGTTCCTTGATGGCCGGGTTGCTCTTGATCAGCCACGGGCTCGCCACCGGCGTCAACGATTCGCCGAAAAGCCGCACCGCCCCGTCCGGCATGTTCTCGCCCGGGCCGTAGCGCAAGGCGATGTCGACGTCGGACATGTCCAGGTCGAGCGCCGCGTCGCTGGCGTCGATGCGGATGTCGATGTCCGGGTTGTCGCGCTGGAAGGCTTCGAGCCGGGGGATCAGCCACATCGAGGCGAAGGAGGCGAAGGTGGTGAGCGACACGCTCTTGCGGCCCGCGCTGTGCCGGATCTGGCGCACCGCGCCGTCGATGCGCGGCAGCGACTGCTGCACCGCCAGCAGCAGCTGGGCGCCCGCGCTCGTGAGCTCGACCGCGCGCGTGTGGCGCAGGAACAGGCCGACGCCGACCTCCTCCTCCAGCGACTGGATCTGCCGGCTGACGGCCGATTGGGTGAGCGCCATCTCTTCCGCCGCGGCACGGAAGTTCAGGTGCCGGGCCACGGCCTCGAAGGCGCGCAGATGGCCGGCCGAGATCGGGCGGGAGCGCAGGTGGGTCTGGGAATGCTGCATGGGGCGGAAGATGGATTGATGCGAAACCGGAATCAGTAGGCTACCGCGTTTTCATTGGACCGCCAACGGGGGAAGGCCGATCATTCATTCCCGAAGCGCGCCATTGCGTTTCGGAGAAAACCTTCTTTCAGGAGTCTCACATGTCCGCCGCTTGCACCACCACCTCTACGTTCCCGTCCCCGGCCCTGGCACGTCCGGCTGCCGTACCGCCGGCCGTGCGCCGTGGTGCATGGCAGTTGGCGGCTGGCGAGGCGACCAGTCTCAGAGCCTCCAGCGCGAGCATCCTGCGCATCCGGCAAGGCCGGGTGTGGGTCACGCGCGATGCCACCGACGTCTGGGGCAGCGAAGACCTGGTGCTCGCGCCGGGCGAAACGCTGGCCGTCGCCGCCGGCGAGCGCATCGTGATGGAGCCGTGGGACAGCCACGGCGCCACCTACAGCTGGGACGTGGCGGCTGCCTAGCCCGCCGCCGGGCCGCCCCAAGGCGGGCTGCGCCCCTTCGGGGGGCAGCGAGGACACGCAGTGCCGAGCGTGCGGCCTTAGCTATCCAGCAATGTCGAGGCGGGGGCGCAGCGCCAGAAAGCGCTGCAGCGCCTCCGTCCCGTCGAGTTGCTGAAGGGTGGCGATGTCTTCGCCTTCCGCCTCGTCCTCGGTCTGGGCCAGGCCCATGTCGAAGCGCTGGTAGCGGCGCTTCAAGAGCTCGCCTTCATAGACCACGCGCATCTCCGTGTGCCGCGGGTCGGCCTCCAGGCGGTTCAGCAGGCCCAACACCTGCCTTCGCGGGCCTTCGAAATGCTGGCAGAAGCGCATGCCGTCGAATACCAGCAGTCCCGTGATGCCTTCCGTTGCGTTGCGGGCGCGCGCCCGGCTCACGATCTGGCCGACGATCTCGGTGGGTTGGTCGGGCGCCAGCAGGCTGCAATACAGGATTTCGTGGAGTTCGGTCATTCGTTCGTGGGCGCCAAGCGTACGCAGTCTAGGTGCGCCCAACAGCTTGCGAAATGTGAAAAGACACAGGCGGGAGGCCTATAGTGGATCGGTGAAATTCGAGGACTATCCGGCCCCTGTCCATCCGCCGCGCTGCGCCCATCCTTGCGAGGAGTGCGGCCTGCGCCGGAACCCCGCTTTCTTGCCTGTATCGCCCGAGGAGCTGCATGCCATCCAGTCCTTCCGCACGGGCACGCGCGTCGTCGATGCCGGAAAACCGGTGGTCGAGGAAGACCGCCCCAGCGCGCAGCTGTTCACGCTCTATTCCGGCTGGGCCTTCCGCTTCAAGACGCTCAGCGACGGCCGGCGGCAGATCCTGAGCTTCCTGTTGCCGGGCGACTTCATCGGGTTGCAGGATGAATTTGCCGAGAGCCATACGCACGGCGTCGAGGCGGTGACCGCGGTCACGCTGTGCGTCTTTCCGCGAGACCGGCTCTGGAACCTGTTCCACAGCCAGCCCAAGCTGGGCTACGACATCACCTGGCTGGCGGCGCGCGAGGAAAAGATGGTGGACGACAACCTCGTGACCGCCGGCCGGCGCAACGCGGCCGAGCGGGTCGCGATGCTGCTGATGCATCTCTACCGCCGCGCGGAGCGCGTCGGCATGGCGCGCGAGGGTTGGGTCGTGTTTCCGTTCAACCAGCAGCACATCGCCGATGCACTGGGGCTGTCTCTGGTGCACACCAACAAGACCTTGCGGCGGCTGCAGCAGCTCGGGCTCTACAAGCTCGACGGCGGATGGCTGCGCATCCTCGAGCCCCATGCGCTTGAGGCGTTGGGAGACTATTTCGAGCGGCCGCTGCAGCCCACGCCGCTGATCTAGGCTTATCAACAGGCCCTGGTCACGGTCATCGCGTATCGTAGAGGCCCCGCCCGAAATCCCGGGCACGAGCCCGACCCGGCAGCCGCCGGCCAACCCCTGACCGCGCTGCCACACCCGTGAAACTCCTGTCCCGTCTGCGCCAGATCGCCATGGTCGGCGGCGTCGAAACCTTCGGTGTGGCGATGGGCGGCATTGCCGGCCTGCTCATCGTCAACGTGATGCCGAAGGACCAGTACGCGGCCTACACCTTCCTCGTGGCGTGCATGACGCTGATCCTGGGCATCACCGACCTCGGGCTCGCGCATTGCACCCTGCCCGTCGTCGGCCAGCGCGCGGGCGAAGTTAAGTGGGTGGTGGGCGTCTGCCACCAGGTATTCCGCAAGCGCTGGCTGCTGCTGGTGCTGGGCCTGGCCATCATTGGCCCCTACTGGTTCTATACCTCGCAGCAGCATGCGTGGTCCGGGTGGGCCTATCTCGCAGCGTCGCTGCTCATGGTCGCCGTCGTCCTGCTGACGCTCAGGGAGCACTACGCCAACACGGTGCTCTTGATCCTCGGCCAGATCCCGACCCTGAACCGCATCGCCTTCTCGTCCCATTGCGTGCGCATCGCTTTCGTCGGCGCGGTGCTCCTGCTGCCCGCCACCTCCTGGGCGGTGACCGGCATCGTGGCGGCGACCGCCGCGGCGAGCTTCGTCAGCGTGATGCTGTACCGCAAGGCCTTCAGGACACAGCAGTTGCCGGACGCCCATCTCGACGAGGCCGATACGAAGAAGGTGGATGCCCAGGTGATCCGGATCGCAAAGCCGCTGGTGCTGCCGGCCATCTTCTACCAGGTGCAGGGCGTAATCACCGTGTTCCTGGCGTCCTTGTTCGGCACCGCCGGCATGCTGGCCGAGGTCGGCGCCTTCGGCCGCCTGGCGATGGTGCTGATCGTGGTGGACCGCGTCACCAACATCCTGTTGTTCCCCGCCATCGCACGGGCGCCGGTGGGACCCCGCCTCGGCGCAATCGTGGCGCAGGCCCATCTGGCCTATTTCGCCATGAGCGCACTGGTCTTGCTGACCTCCTTCTACTTCCCGCAGTACTGGATCCTGCTTCTGGGCAAGCAGTACGCCAGCATGACGCCGCTGGTGTGGATGGTGTTCCTGGCTTCGATCCTGATGAACGCATCGGGTTTTGCCTTCCGCACACTGTCGGTCCGCGGCGCGACGGCGGGCCAGACCTACAGCATCGCAGTGACGCTGATCACCCAGGTGCTCTATTTGTGGCTGGTGGGCGTGAGCGATCTGCGCTCCGTGCTCGGTTTCGGCATCGCGACCAGCCTGGCCAACTTCGGCTACCAGTACTTCCTGCTGGCCGTCCGTTGGCTGGAGTGGCGCAAGGACGTCATCGACGACGCTCAGGCGCGCTTGTAGACCCGCCCGATGGCGGCCGCGATCTTCAGCGAGAGCTGGCGCTTGGCGAGCTCGCCGTCCGAATACGCCTTGATCGGCCCATCGGCGAAGCGGTAGTACCACTTGCTCGCGGCCGATGGCGGCTGCCCGCGCAGGGCCTGGCGGATGTGGCCGCCATGCCAGGGCTTGACCGAGCCGACCGCGTGCGAGAGGTAGTAGCCCCCGGGCGCGAAGTCCATGGCTTCCGGCCCGGCCGTGTTCAGCGGCGCCTCGCACACGGTGAGCGCGAAGTTCAGCGCGTCCTGATCGGTCGAATGGAACAGCGCGGCGGAACCGCCGGCCTTGAGTTCCTTGGCATGCTCGTTATAGGCCACGACCAGGTCGCACAGGCGGCGCCAGAGGTCCAGGAACTCCAGGTGTGCGCGCGAGACCGCGATGAAGCCCGCGTTGTAGTAGCGGTCGAGCCCGCGCCGTGGCGTGGCGCCGTGCGGTTCGAAGAAGCGCGCCCACAGCAGCCGCTTGGGATGCCGCGCCGGGAAGCACCAGTTGACGTCCTCGGCCAGCGAGATCCCGTCTTCGGTGAACCAGCCGGTCAGCGCGGGCCAGTCGCACTTCACGACGATGTCCGGATCGATGTAGGCCACGACATCGGATTGCGGCGCGTGCTTCTCCAGCATTTCGCGGATGAAGGTCGGCTTGTAGTAGGTGAAGTGCAGCGGGGTGTCGAGCTCCAGCATGCGCAGCACCAGCCCGGGGGCCGCCTGCATCCGGCCGGTGCTGCCGTCGAAGGCCGGCGCGTCGACGATCCAGCTCGGCAATGCACCGCGGTAGCCGACCCAGAGCTCGCCGCTGTAGCCGGCGGCGATCAGCGAATTCGCCAGCGCCGCGACGCCGAAGTGATAGTTCCGTTCGAAAAGCGTGCAGAGCGTGATGTTCATGGAGGGTCGCAGTTGATCGCGCTCGAGTGTAAACAAATGTTCTATAGGGCGATGCGGCCAGGCATCACGGCGCGGCCATCAGCTCGACCAGGTCGCGTTCGTAGGCCTTGAGCCGCCGCGCCGCCTGCTCGCGCTGGGATGCGCTGGTGCGCTCGTGCAGCGCCGCCATGTTGCGGCAGCCTTCCTGCAGCAACGCCTGCTGCCGGTCACGCGCCGGCCCGGGCGGCGGGTCGGCGATGCGCTGCACGAAGGCATGGATGGCGGCGCGCGCTTCGGCCGGCGGCGTCTTCTCGGCCTGGAAGCGGCGCAACAGGGCAAGCGTCTCCTGCTGGCGCCTCCTGCGCTGGCTGTCGATGAAGCTCGGATCGAACGCCGACTGCGCCACCTGTTGCCTCAGCAGCTCGCGCTGGGACGGATCGAGCCGGCCATAGAAATCCTCGTTGCGATCCAGAAGCAGCTCGTAGCGCTTCTCCTGCCAGCGGTCGGGGCTGCGTTCGAGCCAGTCCTTGCGGTAGTCGGCGTTGATCCTGGCGTACTTGCGCTCGAGCTGCTGCAACTGCGCTTCGCCCAGGCTCAGGGCGAGATCGGCGCCGGCGGGCTCGGCATGTTCCGCCACCGCCACCATGCGCGCCCGGACCTCGTCGCCCATCTCGCAGGCCTGCGCCGGCGTGAAATCGCCGGGCGCGAGGGCCTGGGCCTTCTGCAGCAGCGCGACGATCTTCGGCAACTCGTTCTGGCGATGCCATGCCAGCAGCTGCGCGAGCTCGTCGCGCACGCGCAGCGTCTGCGCGCCGTCGAAGTCCAGATAGCCGTCGAGCCACCAGTAACTGAACGCGGGCAGGTTGTTGTAGGCCAGCTTGATCGTGCTGCAGGCGGCCAGGGCGGAGGCGACAAGCAGCACGCCGATAATTCGCGCCAGCTTTGCGCAACGCATCCGCATTCGGGAAAGAGGCATGAACAAGACTCCGCAGGAAAACCAGGAACCGGTCGACGTCGTCATCATGGCGGCCGGAAAAGGCACGCGCATGAAGAGCAGCCTGCCCAAAGTGTTGCATCGATTGGGCGGGCGCGCACTGGTCGCGCACGTGGTCGACACCGCCCAACGCATCGGCGCGCGTCACGTGGTGGTGGTGACGGGGCACGGCGCGACCGACGTCGAAGCCGCGCTCGAAAGCGGCGCGAGCGGCAGGGTGCCCCTGTTCGCGCGCCAGGTGCCCCAGCTCGGCACCGGCCACGCGATGCAACAGGCTGCGCCGCTCCTGCCCGACGACGGCACTGTGGTGGTGCTGTCGGGTGACGTGCCGCTGATCGGCGAAGCCACCCTGCGCGCGCTGGTGGCGCAAAGCGGGGGGCGCCGGCTCGCGCTGCTCACGATCCGCGTCGACGATCCGGCCGGCTACGGCCGCATCGTGCGGGCCCCCGCGGCCCAGGACGGCGAGGGCGAAGTGCAGGCGATCGTCGAAGAGAAGGACGCGAACGAGGCGCAGCGCGCCATCCGCGAGATCTACAGCGGCGTGATGGCGGTGCCGGCCCAGCTGCTGAAGACCTGGCTCGTGCGCCTGGACAACAAGAACGCGCAGGGGGAGTACTACCTGACCGACGTGGTCGGCTTCGCCACCGTCGACGGCGTGCCCGTCGTCGCGCACCGCACCGACGACGCGCTGCAGGTGGCGGGCGTCAACAGCCCGGCGCAGCTCGCGGCGCTCGAACGCGCCTATCAGCTCCGCCAGGCCGATGCGCTGATGGCGCAGGGCGTGCGGCTCGCCGACCCGGCGCGCTTCGACTTGCGCGGCACCCTGGCGTGCGAATCGGATGTGGAGATCGACGTCAACTGCGTGTTCGAGGGCGCGGTGTCGCTGGGCGCGGGCGTTCGCGTGGGTGCGAACTGCGTAATCGCCAATGCGCGCATCGAGACCGGCGCGGTGATCCATCCCTTCACCCACATCGACGGCGAGAAGGCCGGCGTGACGGTCGGCGAGGGTTCGCGCATCGGCCCTTTCGCGCGGCTGCGGCCCGGTGCCCGCCTGGGCGCCGAAGTGCACATCGGCAACTTCGTCGAAGTGAAGAACTCGACGCTGGCTGCCGGCGCCAAGGCCAACCACCTGGCCTACCTGGGCGACGCCACGGTCGGCGCGCGCGTCAACTACGGCGCCGGCAGCATCACGGCCAACTACGACGGCGCCAACAAGCACCGCACGGTGATCGGCGACGACGTGCACGTCGGCAGCAACTGCGTGCTGGTGGCGCCGGTCACGATCGGCGTCGGGGGCACGGTAGGCGGCGGCTCGACCGTGACCAAGAGCACCGAACCGGGCGCCTTGACGGTGGCGCGCGCGCGGCAGGTCAGCTTTTCGAATTGGCAGCGACCGCAGAAGGCGCCGAAGGACTGAAGGGCAGCGGCACGCGCGGCGAGAACTTTGCGCGTTTCAGGCTGAAGAAAGCCTTCACGTTGCGCACGTTGGCATCGGTGGTGAAGAGGCGCTGCGCCAGCGCCTGGTAGCCCGGCATGTCGCGCACAGTGACGATGAGCACGAAATCCGGCCCGGGGGAGACCCGGTAGCACTGCTGCACCGCGTCGTCCGGCGTGATGCGCGCTTCGAAGGCGTCGAGGGCGGCGGCGTCCTGGCGGTCCAGCGAGACCTCGATCACCGCGGTGAGCAGCGCGCCGACCCTCTCGGTATCCAAGATCGCGACCTCGCGCTCGATCCAGCCTGCCTCGCGCAGCCGCCGCACGCGCCGAAGGCAGGTGGGCGCGGAGATGTTGAAGCGCTCGGCCAGCGACTGGTTGCTTTGGGAGGCATCCTGCTGCAGGGCATCCAGGAGCTGCAGATCGGTTTGATCCATGTCGATTTATTTCACATTGACTGCAGTAATGAAATAATAGTTTGCTTGCAGATTGACATGAAATATTAAGTCAAATTTGATTGAATATTGATCTCCTTTTGCGCAGCAAGACGCCTACGATCCCATCCGACTTCAATCCGTAGGAGCTTTTCCATGTGTGGCATCGTCGGCGCCGTTTCCGCCCGCAACATCGTTCCCATCCTCGTGCAAGGCCTGCAGCGCCTCGAGTACCGCGGCTATGACTCCTGCGGCGTCGCCGTGCACGCCAAGGGCCTGCAGCGCGCCCGCACCACCGCGCGCGTGGCCGACCTGCTGGCCCAGGTGCGCGACGACCGCATCGAGGGCACGACCGGCATCGCCCACACGCGCTGGGCCACGCATGGCGCGCCGGCAGTGCACAACGCGCATCCGCATTTCAGCCACGGGGCCGGCGCCGACGCGGAGACCACGCGACCCGGCCGCGTGGCGCTGGTGCACAACGGCATCATCGAGAACCACGAGGCGCTGCGCGCGGCCCTGCAGGCCAAGGGCTATGTGTTCGCCAGCCAGACCGATACCGAGGTCATCGCCCACCTGATCGACAGCCACTACGACGGCGATCTGTTCGAGGCCGTGAAGACCAGCGTGCGGCAGTTGCAGGGCGCCTACGCGATCGCGGCGATCTGCCGCGACGAGCCGCATCGCGTGGTCGGCGCGCGCGCCGGCTCGCCATTGATCCTCGGCGCGGGCAAGGAGGACGGCGAGAACTTCCTCGCCAGCGACGCGATGGCGCTGGCCGGCGTGACCGACCAGATCGTCTACCTCGAGGAGGGCGACGTGGTCGACATCCAGCCGGGCAAGTACTGGATCGTCGACCGCGCCCACAAGCCGGTCACGCGGCCGGTGCGCACCGTGCTCGCGCACAGCGGCGCTGCGGAACTGGGGCCGTACCGCCACTACATGCAGAAGGAAATCTTCGAGCAGCCGCGCGCGATCGCCGACACGCTCGAAGGCGTCGAGGGCATCGTGCCCGAACTCTTCGACGGCGCCGGCAGCGACGGCGCGCCGGGCGCGGCCGCATGGCGCGTGTTCGAGGACATCGACAAGCTGCTGATCCTCGCCTGCGGCACCAGCTACTACAGCGGCTGCGTCGCCAAGTACTGGCTCGAAAGCATCGCGAAGATTCCGGCCCAGGTCGAGATCGCGAGCGAGTACCGCTACCGCGATTCCGTGCCGGACCCAAAGACCCTGGTCGTCACCATCAGCCAATCGGGCGAGACCGCCGACACGCTGGCGGCACTGAAGCATGCGCGCTCGCTGGGCATGGAGCAGACCCTCACCATCTGCAACGTCGCGACCAGCGCGATGGTGCGCGAATGCAAGCTGGCCTACATCACGCGCGCCGGGGTCGAGATCGGCGTGGCTTCCACCAAGGCCTTCACGACGCAGCTGGCGGGGCTCTTCCTGCTCACGCTCGCACTGGCGCAGGCCAAGGGCCGCTTGAGTGAAGAAGAGGAGGCGCGCTATCTGAAGGAGATGCGCCACATGCCGGTGGCGCTGCAGTCGGTGCTGGCGCTGGAGCCGCAGATCATGAGCTGGGCCGAGGATTTCGCGCGCAAGGAAAACGCGCTCTTCCTCGGCCGCGGGCTGCATTACCCGATCGCCCTCGAAGGTGCGCTCAAGCTCAAGGAAGTGACCTACATCCACGCCGAGGCCTATGCCGCCGGCGAACTCAAGCACGGCCCGCTCGCGCTGGTCACCAGCGAGATGCCGGTGGTGGCCGTGGCACCCAACGATGCGTTGCTGGAAAAGCTCAAGAGCAACCTGCAGGAAGTGCGCGCGCGCGGCGGCGTGCTCTACGTGCTGGCCGACGGCGACACCCGGATCGAGAGCGGCGAAGACCTGCACGTGATCCGCATGCCGGAGCACTACGGCGCGCTGTCACCGATGCTGCACGTGGTGCCGTTGCAGTTGCTGGCCTATCACACGGCGTGCGCGCGCGGGACCGATGTGGACAAGCCGCGCAATCTGGCGAAGAGCGTGACGGTGGAGTAGGGGTGCGGCCTGCAGCAGGAGAGAGAGGAGGCGCGCCGCCGCGGCGGCAGCAGGAGGCAAGAAACGTCCTAGCTACGGTGCAACCGTCATGGCCAGGTTGACCATCGCGCTATCGACGTACTGTTCCATGCTGACGATCTTGCCGTCTTGAGCCGATAGAGATGGGCGAATGACGCGCTCATTGCTTTTCCGGTTGTCGCATAGATGCCTGAATACACGCCGAAGGCCGCGACTCGATCGCCATCGGCCAAATACGTGTGAACCGCGGCCCGGTAGTCCACCCACTCGGTTGCCAATCTCCGAAACACCTGGTCGAAGATTTCCTTCGGGCCGGTGTATGTCCCGGCGTAGGGAAATCCGGCTGCTTCCGTCCAGGTGGCCTCAGGGGCCAGAGCGGCGAGCAGATGCTTGCCGTTCTCCTCCGACGGCCCTTTGTAGGTCGCGCGAATGACGTCCAGATTGGTGGTCAACGCTTCAGCCCCACTTCATCTCGCCTTTGGCGACCTTGGCGCCGATCTGCAAAGCCACGCCCATGCCGGCGTTCGGATAGCGCTTGGTCATTGCCGCGATCAGGGCCGCGCTGTCAGCGGTCTTCGCCAGCTCCTCCTCGAACGCCGCGAGGTAGTCGCGCGTGTAGCGGATCGCCGTTGCGTCGATCGCAGCACCAGGCGCGATGTGGCCAGGGACCACCACGGCGGGCTTGCGCGCTGCCATGGCGTCAAGCGTCTTCACCCAAGCCGCGCGCGCCTCGGCACCCTGTGTGTCAGCGGTCCACACGTGAACGCCTGAGAACAGCAGCACGCCGCCGAAGATGGCGTTGAGCGAAGGCACCCAGATGTAGCGACGGTTGGCAAGACCATCGGCATCGGCGATCTCGATGGTCTGGCCTTCCAGGGTGAGGCTCCGGCCGTCGAAGGCTTCCGGCATCACGATGTCCGTCAGCGCCTGCGGACCGTTTTCCTTGAGCTGAGGGCCCCAGGTCGCCAGTTTCTTTTCCACGTTGCCCTTGATGGCCGCGATCGTGGCTGACGCAGCGATCACCTTGGCCTCTGGAAATGCCGCCTTGATGGGCGCCAGGCTGAAGTAGTAGTCGGGATCGCTCTGGCTGATGTAGATGGCCGTGAGCTTTTTTGCATTGGCTTTGACTGCCTCGGCAAGCGCCTTGCCATCGGAAAGCGTGAAGCCACCATCGATCAGGATGGCCTCGCGCGCGCCGGAGATCAAGACCGGGGCGCGGAAGAATCCATGCTCGCCGGCGGGAAAATGCTTCCAGGTCAGTTGGGCATTTGCAGCCATGGCGGTTTTCACTCCTAGGATGGCCGTTGCGACACCCGCGGCGGCTACAGTTTTGATCACGTCTCTTCGCGTTGTCATGGGGTCGTGCCTTCTACAAAGTTAATGAACAGGGTTTGCCGGGACAGGTCCGGCGATAGGCTCAGGGACCGCTCAGGCCGCTTCCAGCTGACTGATCAGTGCCTGTGGGTCGGAAGAGGCAGCGTGATCGAGCATCCAGCGCTTGGCGCCCGATTCGACAATCAAGGTCGGCACGCCGCGAGCACCGAATTCGCGCATCAACGCCTGGGCGCGACCCATGCGGGCGCGACTGGCGCCGAGTAGATCCGCGTCCGGATGCGCCAGCCGCGCGGCCACTTTGAGATCGAGCGCCTCCAGCAGATCGGTCAGGTCCACCAACGACGTCACGTCGCTGCCGTCCACGTAGCGCGCACGCTGGATGGCCTTGAGGGCTTCCAGTTCTCTGGAGGGGCCGGTCAACGACACGGCAGTCAGCGCCAACGTGGCGGGGCCGCTGTCGAAAAGCTGCTGGCGATTGCCCAGAACCCGACGGCGATATTGCTCGGTGAAGCGCTGCCCCGTCAGGCGTTCGATGCGCTGATCGTTGGACCAGGCGTAGGCAGCAAACTCATCGTCCATCGGCCTCGCACCTTCGGCAGAAAACAAGCCGGTCGGCAACAGCTCCAGGCGGACGCCGGGAATTTCCTGCAACCTCGAAACAGCCGGCGCTGCGCCGTAGCACCAGCCACACAGCGGGTCGAACAGGTAATGCAGGGTCTTGTTCATGGGGAAAGAGGCAGAAGGACATCGTTGCTGTTGGCCATCGTAGGCAGCCTCGATTGATTTTTAAAGACATACATGCTAAACAATCTGTATGTTAAAAACATACAATCAAGACGAAGGCGGCCTGGGAGGGCTCGGTAACCTGCGACGCTTGGCCTACTTCGTGTCCGTGGTGGAGACCGGTTCGTTCACTGCGGCGGCAGAGCGGCTGGGCATCACCAAGGCGGTGGTCAGTCAGCAGGTTGCTCGGCTGGAGAACGAGTTCCGAACCTCGCTCCTGGTTCGCACCACGCGCAGGGTTCAGGCCACCGAAACTGGGCAAACCTTCTATCGGCGCTGCGCCCTGATCCTGCGCGAGGCGGAGGATGCCTTCGACGAATTGGCCAAAGCATCGACAGAGCCGTCCGGCATGCTGCGATTGACTGCGCCCTTGGACTACGGCGTCGGGGTCGTAGTGCCGGCCATCGCCGCCTTCACCCAGAGCTATCCAGGCTGCAAGGTCGACGCAATCCTGAGCGACCAGACGCTGGACATCATGTCCGGCAATATCGAACTGGCGATCCGTGTGGGTTGGCTGGCTGAGACCGGCCTGCAGGCGCGGAAGATCGGTACCTTCCGGCAATTGCTCGTTGCGTCACCGACGATGGGTCCGCAGGTGGCGCGGCTCAAGCGCCCGGGAGACATCGCCAGCCTGTCGTTCGTCGCCAATACCGCCTTGCGTGACCACCTCAGGTGGAATTTCTCGCTCAACGAGATCGACCGCCAAGTAGTGAACGTGCAGGCCTCGATTTTTCTCGATGCCACGCTCGCCGTGCGCGAAGCGGTGTGCAACGGCGCGGGACTTTCGGTGCTCCCGGACTATGCGGTCGCAGACGATCTGGTCGCCGGGCGACTCATCCAAGTCCTGCCGCAATGGCACCTGCCTTCTGGTGGCATCCACGCGGTCTTTCCGGCTGCGCGCTTTCGTCCGGCGAAGGTCCGAGCCTTCGTCGACCTGTTGGCAGACAGAGAGCAGCAACGACAGGCCGTGTACAGGTCCGGTGCGTAGCGTCCGCCATATCAGCAGGAACAGTCCGGTCAATGCTTGGTCGTGGCGCACAGCAAGGACCCGGGCTTGACCGACCTGCTGGTAAGGCGGCATTAAAGTCTGAGACATCGAGCCGCAGCGAAGGACCGCTTGGCTGGCGGCATGCTCCGATTGCCTCTCCGTCAGGCAGACCCACCCACTTCAGGAGAACTCATGTTTGACCACGTCAAATTCGGAGTCAGCGACTATGCAGCGAGCAAAGCGTTCTTCCTCAAGGCACTCGAACCGCTCGGCGTAGCTGTTGTCTCGGAGGGGCCCCCGACGTACGGTGTCGAGCTTTGCCCAAAGGGTAAGGCTTCATTGTGCCTGTACCAAACCGAGGAGAAGCCGGCGCATCTTCACCTGGCGTTCAGGGCCGAGAATCGCCGGCAAGTCGAAGCGTTCTATCGCGCGGCCCTGGAGGCGGGCGGCAAGGACAATGGCGCGCCTGGACTGCGCCCGCACTACCACGCGAACTACTTTGCAGCTTTCGTCATTGGTCCGGACGGGCACAACATCGAAGTGGTTTGCAACGAACCCGAGGCCTAAGCTTCCCGCCCCCACTCATTCAAACGTTGAACGTTGAATGCAGCGTCAGAGACAGAACTCCGTCGCGGATGCGAACTTGTGCGTGGGGGCACAGAGCGGTACATTTGAATACTTTCGATTTCACTTTCCAGGCGTCCGCCCTGGGGAGATGGCAGCGAATGCAGTGGTAGCGGCGCGCCCTTCGTCGCTTTGGTTGGCCAGGGCCGTTCTTTGGAACAGATCAACTCTTCGGACACCAAGCCATGCGCCTCTTCAACAACCTGAAGACCAAAATACAGGAGCTGTTGACTCAGGGACGCCAGGTCGGAGCCGCCATCAGCGGATTGTTCGACCTCACGCTCCATCACCAGACCCGATCGGCCCAGACCGATCATCCCAATCCGCTCAACCGCTACGGAAAGAAGTGCTTCTCCCAGACCGACGAGGATGGCCTCACCCTCGAGGTCCTGAAGCGAATCGACTGCCTGAAGAACGGTGTCTACGTCGAATTCGGCGTTGGCGACGGCACGGAGAACAACACGCTGATCCTGGCTTCGCTGGGCTGGAAAGGCTTCTGGGTCGGCGGCGACTCCCTCAGGATCAGCATTGACCCGAACAGCGACCGGTTCGCCTACCTCCGCGACTGGATCACGCTGGACAACATCCTGCCGCTGGTGCAGCAAGGGCTGAGCAGGATCTCGTCGACCGACATCGACGTCATCTCGCTCGACCTGGACGGCAACGACATCTACTTTGCCGAGAAACTGCTGGCCAGCGGGCTCGAGCCGAAGCTATTCATCGTCGAATACAACGGCAAGTTCCCGCCGCCCGTGGAGTTCCAGATCGTCTATGACGCGAAGCACAGCTGGAAGGGCGATGACTACTTCGGCGCGTCATTGACCAGCTTCGCCAAACTGTTCGAACGATTCGGCTATCGGCTCGTGTGCTGCAACTCCCATTCGGGCGCCAACGCCTTCTTCGTTCACGGCGCCTATTCCCCCGCGTTCGCCGACGTGCCGGCCGACATCGAGAACATTTACGTCGGCCCCCGCTACTTCCCGTACAGGAAATTCGGGCACCCCCAGTCGATCAGGACCATCGAGCAAATCCTCGGCGGCCAATCACAGGGCCCTGGCCTGCGGGTGATTCATGTGTGAACAGGCCCTTCTATGAGGACTGTGTTGTCAAGCGAATGTGGTGGCGGATGCTTGGCTGCTGCTCCTGGCGGTTGCGAATAGCCTTGGGCGAAGCCTGGCGGTCATGATCCGAGGTCGGGGTGTGATGAGCGTTTCGAGCCAAGGCTCGTACAACCTTCTATCCGTGCCGAA